>JAICKM010000619.1 GCA_025927935.1 Chloroflexia bacterium
CTCGAAGAGCGAGTTGGCCCAGGCCGGGCCGCGGCCCTCGGCGTTCTTGGTCCACGGTGTCGTCGGCATATTGCCGCCGTAGATCGACGAGCAGCCGGTGGCGTTTGCCACGGCGACGCGGTCGCCGAACAACTGGGTGAGCAGCTTGATGTAGGGTGTCTGGCCGCAGCCGGAGCAGGCGCCGGAGAACTCGAACAGCGGCTGTTCGATCTGCTGCTGGCGGATCGTGTTGATCTTGATCTTGCGCCGGTCGAGTTCAGGTAGGCTGCGGAAGAACTCCCAGTTGGCGCTCTCCGGCTCGCGCAACGGGGGCTGCGGGGTCATATTGATCGCCTTTAGGCGCGTCTCCTTCTTGTTCTTCACCGGGCAGACATCCACGCAGATGCCGCAGCCGGTGCAATCCTCCGGCGACACCTGGATGCTGTACTGCAAGCCTTGCCACTCCCGGTCGCGCGCCGGGCACGACTTGAACGTGGCGGGCGCCTCGGTCAGATAGGCCGGCTCGTAGGCTTTGATGCGGATGACGCCGTGCGGGCAAACCATCGCGCACTTGCCGCACTGGATGCAGATGTCCGGGTCCCAGACCGGGATTTCGAGGGCCAGGTTGCGCTTTTCATATTGCGTGGTGCCGGTGGGATAGGTACCGTCCACAGGGATCGCGCTGACCGGGAGGGCGTCGCCGCGTCCGGCGATCATCTCGCCCAGCACGTCGACCACGAAGCGCGGGGCCTTGCGCGGCACGGGCGGCGGCAACTCAATCGCGCTGTCGGCTCGCTCCGGCACTCGGACCTCATAGAGATTATCCAACGTCTGATCCACGGCCTGCAAGTTCATGGCGACGACTTCCTCGCCCTTCTTGCCGTAGGTCTTTTGGATCGCCTTCTTGATCTGGGTCAGGGCTTCCTCGCGCGGCAGCACGCCGGAGATGGCGAAGAAGCAGACCTGCATCACGGTATTGATCTGGCGGCGCATCCCAGCTTCTTGCGCCACCTTGTAGGCGTCGATCACATAGAAGCGCAGGTGCTTGGCGACAACGGCCTCCTGGACCGGGCGCGGCAAGCGATCCCAGATCTCGGCGGGGCCATAGGGCGTGTTGAGCAGGAAGGTGCCGCCGGGCGTGATCTGGTTCAGCATATCATAGCGTTCGAGGAACATCGGTTGGTGGCAGGCCACGAAGTTGGGCCGGTCCACCAGGTAGGTCGAGCGGATCGGCTGCGGGCCGAAGCGCAGGTGCGACACGGTCATCGCGCCCGATTTCTTGGAGTCGTAGACGAAATAACCCTGGGCGTAGTTGCCCGTTTGCTCACCGATGATTTTGATCGAGTTCTTGTTGGCGCCTACCGTGCCGTCCGATCCCAGGCCATAGAACACGGCGCGGATGACGCTGTCCGGCTCGGTGGAGAACTGCGGGTCGTAGTCCAGGCTGGTGCCGCTGACGTCGTCGTTGATGCCGACGGTGAAGTGGTTCTTCGCAGGCATGGCGGCCAGGTTGTCAAACACGGCCTTGATCATGGCCGGGGTGAATTCTTTGGAGGCCAGCCCATAGCGCCCGCCGATGATGCGCGGGCGGGTCGCCAGGCTGCCGTAGCCCTGATCCAGCCCCTCGTGAATCGCCGTGACGGCGTCAAGGTAGAGCGGCTCACCGGCGCTGCCCGGCTCCTTGGTGCGATCCAGCACGGCGATGGCGCGGGTGGTGGGCGGCAGCGCTTCCACGAAGCGGCGCGCGTCCCAAGGGCGGAAGAGGCGCACTTTAAGCACGCCGACACGCTGGCCGTGCGTGTTCAGGTAATCGACCGTTTCCTGCGCGGCCTCGGCGCCCGAACCCATCAGCACGATCACACGCTCGGCGTCGGGGTCGCCGTGGTATTCATAGATGTGGTACTGGCGGCCGGTGAGCGCGGCGAAGCGGTCCATGGTCGCCTGGACAAGGTCCGGGGCGGCGGCATAGTAGGGATTGACCGTCTCGCGGCCCTGATAGTAGGTGTCGGGGTTCTGGGCGGTGCCGCGCAGGACCGGGTGGTCGGGCGAGAGGGCGCGCTCGCGGTGTTCGAACACACGCGCCATCGGGATCATGGCTCGCATATCGTCTTCCGTCAACAGTTCGATCTTCGCCACCTCGTGCGAGGTGCGGAAGCCATCGAAGAAGTGCACGAAGGGCAGGCGCGCCTCCAGGCTGGCCGCCTGGGCGATCAGCGCAAAGTCGTGCGCTTCCTGCACGGACGCCGAGCAGAGGAAGCCCCAGCCGGTGGCCCGCGCCGCCATCACATCGCTGTGGTCGCCGAAGATCGACAGGGCCTGCGCGGCCAGGGCGCGCGCTGCGACATGGAACACGGCAGGCGTCATCTCCCCGGCGATCTTATACATATTCGGGATCATCAGCAAGAGGCCCTGCGATGCCGTGAAAGTGGTCGCCAGGGACCCCGTTTGCAGCGCGCCGTGAACGGCCCCGGCCGCGCCGCTCTCGCTCTGCATCTCCATCACGGAGGGTACGGTGCCCCAGATATTGGGCTTGCCCTCGGCGTTCCAGGCGTCGGCCCATTCGCCAATGCCCGTGGCCGGCGTGATCGGATAGATCGCGATCACTTCGTTGAGCCGGTAGGCCACATAAGCCACGGCCTCGTTCCCGTCAATCGTGGTTATTGTCCGTTCCATCATGATCCCGTCCTTTAGTTGATCGGCCGCCACGCAGGGAGCCGGATGACTCGCGCGGCGGGGCGGCGGCGTGCCCGCTCCAGGCACGTACTTCCGACAGGTTGCCTTGGTCTAATAGTAGCAAGGCCAGGGGGCAAGCACGGTATACGCGGGTTGCCGCTTGGTGACAGGTCGGCGGAAGCGGGTGTACAGCGCTACAAAGTTGTGCGGGCTTGCTAAAACCATGCGGTTGGGTGTAGTGTAGTTTGGTGTGAGTTATGCAGACAAAGATTCTCCGGCGCGGGCCGGGTGCTTTTTAGTAATAAGATAGGCGAAAGGAACTGATACTACTATGCCAACTAGCGATCCGGCTGCGTCTCGTGCCCTGGTGCCGGCCCTCGACGTGACGGGGCTGACCAAGGAATATGGCGGGCGGCGCGTGCTCGACAGCCTGGATCTCACTCTGCCGCCACAGGCGCTGGTGGGGTTGCTGGGGCCGAACGGGGCGGGCAAGACGACGCTGATCAAGCTGGTGAGCGGGCTGATCACGCCGGACGGCGGGCACATCCGCATCGCCGGCCACGATCTCCAGGCGCACGAGGCCCAGGCGCGCGGGGCGCTGGCCTATGTGCCCGACGTGCCGCACTTCTACACCGAACTGACCGTGCTTGAACACCTGGAACTGCTGGCGCGGGCGCATAACGCCCTGGATGGCTTCCCGGCGCGCGCCGAGAAGCTGTTGCGCCGTTTCGGACTGTGGGACGCGCGGGACGCCCCCCCTTTCACCCTCTCGCGCGGCATGACACAGAAATTGGCCCTCTGCTGCGGGTTCATCCGGCCCTCGCAGGTGCTGCTGATGGATGAGCCGGGCGGCACGCTGGACATCCGCAGCGTGGACACCCTGTACGCGCTGCTGACCGAGTACCGGCAGGGCGGCGGCCTGGCCGTGCTCAGCAGCCACCAGTGGGAGGCGCTCCAGAGCCTCTGCGATATTTTTGTGCTGATGGATGCCGGGCAGATCCTGGCCGCCGGGCACCTGCCCTTCCTGCGCGACGCGGCGGAACTGCCCGCCGATGCCGGGCTGCGCGAAGTGTATCTCACCCTGTTGGAAGATCCCAGCCTGCCCGATCTGGCCGGGGTCGCGGAGCCGCACGCATGAGCGCGCTGCTGTACCTGCTGGGTCATAAGGTCGCCCGCTGGGTGCCTCGCGCGGGCCGCTGGGTTGGCTATGACGTGGAAAAGCGCGATCTGGTCGAGCAACTCTACGGAGTCTATATTGGCCTGTTTCTGGTGGGCTGGGCCGTGGTCATGCTCAGCCTGGCGACCGTCACCATCAGCGATTTCGTCGCGCTTATGAAACTCCCGGTGGTGGCTTTCGGCAACCTGCTGTTCTTTGGCCTCGCGGTGTGGCTGGCGGTGGCGCCCGGCCTGGCCGCGCACAGCTACGATCTCTACGGCTTTGAACCGGCGGACCTTCAGTTCCTGAGCAACAGCCGCCTGGGGCCGGGCCAGGTGGCGCCCGCCTGGTTCGCGCGGTCGCTGGTGCGCATCCCGGCGGGCGTGTTTGTGCTGGTCTGCGGCATCCTGGCGAGCGCCCTGCAACGGAGCGGTCCCGGCGACAACTGGTGGGGCCTGGGACTGGGCTGGGGCGCGGGCGCCGCGCTGTACATAACGGCCAACGCCTTGCGCTGGGCGTTTAGCTTGCTGCGCTATCGCCC
>JAICKM010000922.1 GCA_025927935.1 Chloroflexia bacterium
CCGAGGGCGGCGTGCGCCTCGAGCAGTGGCCCAACGGCACGTCCGCCGCGCTCGCCTTCTCGTTCGACTGGGAAAGCACGATGGGCAGCCCGATCCACTCGCGGACGGAGCACGACCTGGCCTACGCCCGCCAGCGCGGGCGCAACATGCGCGCGGGTGCCGACATCCTGCTCGACTATTTCCAGCAGAACAAGATCCAGGCGACGTTCTACGCCAACGGCTACAACCTGCTCGACGGCAACACGGCCCGCCAGAAGTTCGCCGGCGATCCGCTCTACAGGTATGGCGCGAGCCAGGGCTGGCACACCACCTGGTGGCTGACCAACACCTGGTACAGCGACGATCCCTACGGCACCGTGCAAAGCGACCCCGACTGGTACTTCGGCGACCAGGCCGACCGGCTGGTGGCGGCGGGCCAGGAGATCGGCAACCATACCTTCGGCCACATCTATGGCCGGGCCACCAAGCGGTCGCAATTGCAGGCCGACCTGGACTCCTGGTCGGCGGCGGCGGCGGCGCGCAAGCTGCCGCCGGTCCACGCCTTCGCCTTCCCCTTCCGCTCGTCAAACGATCTGGTGCCGGGCTTCTATGATGTGCTGGCCGCGCACGGGATCGACTCGGTCACGCGCCTCTTCCTGCCCGACCTGAAAGACCGTTATGTGCTTTATGGATCATCCGTCTACACGGCGGGGCTGATGACCGTGGTGCCCGACTGGCTGCTGGGCGCGGAGGGGCCGGACCTGAGCGACGGCGGCACCGCCGAGGTGAACGGTATCGCCGAGGCGCAAGGCATCATCGCCGAGAACATCGCCCGGCGCGGCTTCACCTCCTTCTGGACACACCCGGAGCAACTGGTCAATCCGCAAGTGCGCGATAGCTGGCGCGAGACCATCGCCGCGGCTGCCGCCGCCCGCGACAAGGGCGATCTCTGGATCGCCCCCGTGACCATGATCACCCACTACTGGCGCGACCTGGCCCAGGTGAGCGTGACCAGCGCCACAGACGGCGACAAGCTGAGCATCGCCGTGTCCAGCCAGGCATCCGAGCCGCTGGAGGGCGTGACGCTGACCCTGCCGCGCCCGGCGGCGGAGGTGCGTATCGGCGGCGCGGTGCTCAAGCAGGCGCGGCGCACGCAGGTGATCCTGCCGCGACTCGACCCGAACGCGCATCTCCAGGTCGAAGTCACGCTGGCCGCCGAGGGCAGCCGATGATCCAGGCCGCCTCGATCACGCTGGCGCTCATGGCCGCCCTGGGCGGGCTGATCCTGGGCGGCGGCTTAAGCGCGGCCCTGCTGCTAGGGCTGCGGCGGCGCGGCCTGAGGCTGAACGGGCGGCGCGCCGGGATCCTCGCCGGGCTGGGCGCGCTGGTGGTGGCGCTGATCGCGGGTTGGGGCGGGCTGGTCTTCGGTGGCGACGCGCCCATCCCCGCCGCGTGCCAGGGCGTGCAGGCACAGGGCCGCACCAATCTCATCGCCAACCCGGCCTTCGCGCCGGGAGCCGACGGCAACCCGGCCAGTTGGACCATCACCAGCACCCTTACGAGCGGCACGCCCGCGGGGTGGGCCGGCCCGGCGGCGGGCAGCGACCTCATGGCCGCGCGCATCCGCGTGTACCCCGGCGCGCACTACTGCTATGATGTCGCTACCGGCGGCAGCGGCCACGCCCAGGTGTTGCTGTCCTGGGAACAGGCCAGCCTGGTGAAGGAGAACGGCTACAGCGCCCTGCCTCCGCAAAGCGCCGGGCGCGCGTTGCGCGGCGAGTTCGCCGCCCCGGCGGGCACGGCCTATGTGCTGCTGCGCCTGCGGGCCGTGGACGGTGCGCCGATCTTCCACGCGCCCGCGCTGGCCGAGGCGGGCGCGCGGGTGGAGACCTGGCCCGACGGCGCGGCGGGCGCGTTCACCTTCTCTTTCGACTGGGAAAGCGCCATGGGCGGCCTGATCCACTCGCAGAGCCAGCACGATGTGGCCTACGCCACGGAGCGCGGCTTGCGGATGCGCCAGGGCGCCGACATCCTGCTCGACCTGTTCGAGAAGAACCACATCCAGGCGACGTTCTACGCCACCGGCTATAACCTGCTCGACGGCAACACCGAACACCGCACGTTCGCGGGCGACCCGACCTACAAGTGGGGTGAACTCCAGGGCTGGCACACCACCTGGTGGCTGACCAACACCTGGTACAGCGACGACCCCTACGGCACCATACAGAGCGACCCGGCCTGGTATTTCGGCGACCAGACGGACCGGCTGGCCGCGGCAGGGCAGGAGATCGGCAGCCACACCTTCGGCCACCTGTACGTGCGCGGCCTCAAGCCCGCGCAATTGAGCGCTGATATGGACGAGTGGGTCAAGGCCGCCGCCGCGCGCGGGCTGCCTCCCGTGCGCACGTTTGCCTTCCCCTGGCGCGCCTCCAACAGCGTCGGCGCCGCCTTCTACAAGGTGCTGGCCGATCACGGCATCGATTCGGTCACGCGCATCTATGACATCAACCTGATCGACCGCTACGTGATCAGCGCCTCGCCCGACTACAGCCCGACGCTGATCATGCCCGA
>JAICKM010000609.1 GCA_025927935.1 Chloroflexia bacterium
AACCGGCCCCTACGCGCATCGTGATCGGGCCTGGCCGGTTTCAAACCGGGACCTACAACCGCCGATAGCGCAGGTCGCTGCTAAAAGACTTCGCCGCCGCCGGTCTCGGCTTCCCCCTCTTCGGTCAACTGCGTGCCTTCTTCCAGCGTTTTGAGTTCGCCCTGATCGCTCCGGTAAGTGAAGTCCGTCTCCGGGCTGCCCTGTAACTCCCGATGGCCCGCGCCCGCGGGCAGGTGGGATGCCTGGGGCGAATTCGCATCCATCCCGGCCCCGGCGGCCTCCGTGCCCAGCGAGTCCACCCCTTGCTCCATCCGTTCCATATCGCTCTGGTCGCTCTGATAGTCCTCACGCCCTTTGCCGGAGGCCGGACCGCGGTTGCTGCCTTGTGCATCTGCCATAATAAGGATCTCCTTCGCTGGCGATTCCCATAACTGCATTGCCGGACGGACTCGCTTTTCCCTATTGTACTCCCCGCGTCAAGAGGAGCACAACAAGAGACCCCCGACCAGGGGGCCGGGGGTCTCGCTGTCCAGGGCGCTAAACGCGCGGCTTAGTGCCAGGTGGGGTGGCCGTCGTCCGCGCTGTCGATGGTGAGGCGGCGCAGGTTCGTGCCGTCCGGGTAGGAGATATAGATCTCGTAGTTCCCCTCGCGGTTCGACGCAAAGGCCACCCATTGGCGATTGGGCGCCCAGGTCGGATCGAACTCTTCGCCGGACGAGCTCGACACCTGGACCACGTCGCCGCCGTCGGCGCGCATCGAGTAGATGTGCAGCGCGCCGTTGCGGTTGCTGGCAAACAGCAGCCGCTTGCCGTCAGGCAGCCAGGCGGGCAGCCAGTTGTTGTGCCCCGGCGTGTTGGTGATCTGGGTCAGGGCCGTGCCGTCCGGCAGGGCGGTGTAGATCTCGTCGTTGCCGTTGCGGTTGCTCACAAAAGCGATATGGTCGCTACCCCAGGCCGGGTCGCGGTCGTTGCCGGGCTGGAGCGTGATGTTAACCAGTTCGCTGCCATCCGTCGCCTTCATTACCCAGATATCGTTGTTGGTGGTGCGGTCGCTGACAAAGGCAATCTTGCTGCCGTCGGGACTCCAGGTGGGATGCGTATCGCTGCCCGCGTTGTTGGTCAGGCGGGTCGCGCCGCTGCCGTTGGCCGCCATCACGTAGATCTCCGGGTTGCCGTCACGGGTGGACACGAAGGCGATCTTGCTGCCGTCGGGCGAGAACGCCGGGTCATAGTTAGCGCCGCTGCCGCCCGTGGTCAGGTTCGTCGCGTTCAGGCCGTCGGCGTTCATGATCCAGACATCCTTGCGTCCGCTGCGGGCGCTCACCCAGGCGATCTTGCCCGTCGGCGGCACAGCGGTCGGCGTCGGGCCGCCGGGGGTGGTGGTCGGGCTGGCCGTGGCGGTCGCGCTGGGGCCGGGCGTATTGGTGGCCTGCGGCGTGGCGCTGGGGCCGGGAGTCACGCTGCCGGGCGCGCAGGCGCCCGCGTTGTTATAGCGCCAATCGTAGTAGTGCAGGCCGATGTTGCCCATCTCCACCTGGAAGGCGGGCGGGTTGGACGGATTATAGGTCAGCACGCGGCGCTCAAACGCCTGGATCAAGACATCCTGGAAGGTGCCCGCCACCTTTACGCGCGCCCAGTAGGCATCGCTGACCGGGTAGCCGCTGGCATAGAACCACGGCACGATCAGTTGCTTGGTGACGGTCTGCCCATTCTCGCGCACGGGGCCGGTCTGGTTCAGGAAGTCCCAGAACACCTGCGGGATATTGTGCTGCGTGGCCTGCTCATAATAGGCATAGGTGGCCCCGCTGACGCTGCCCTTGCTGCTGTCGCTGCCGACCTGGCCGTCGCGGTTGAGGGTCGCCGTCGCCACCTGGCCGCGCTTGTCGGGGTCGGTCCGCCCGATGCCCGGCGCCACGCTGGCGACGGTGCGGAAGCTGGCATAGGTCGGCGCGTTCGCATCATCCGAGTCGCCGGCGATAGGGATACACGCCGGGTAGCGCGGGCTGTAGGCGTTCGCCCCGATCTGCATGCGGCCCGAGATCAACTCGACCGTCAGCAGGCCGTTGGTGACATAGAAGGCCCCGTTGGGGTCCGCCGTGGGATTGTTGATCTCCATGCGGCTCTTATCGAAATACTGCACCAGGCGCTGGCCGCCCGGCGACTCCAGCATGTTTTCGTGCAGCGCGGCGCGTGGCTGCGGACCCCACATCCACGACCGGCCCGCCTGGCCTTGCGCGACCAGATAATCGGTGCGATTCCAGACCTGCTCAAAAGCCGGATCGGCAAACGCCTGCGGGGGATTGCCGGTCTGCGCGGCCACGTGCGCGCTCTGCCAGAAACCGGCCAGCGCGGCGATCAGCGCCACGGCGACGCCAACAACGCTCATACGACGCATGTTCATGTTTGGTCTGTCCTCCTTACATATGGTGCGTGTGATGCATAGTGCCCGGACATAGCTGTAACGGAGCAGGGCGGGCGGGGTTGCGCCGCGCCGCCGCACGTGCCACGCAGGTGTTGCCGGCGAGGAACAGCAATAGGGGTGGGCGGCACGCTACCTCCGGCGTGCACCGGCGTGCCCGCGACCGTCACCGCCGGCGAGGCCGGCACCGCGGGCGCCCCTATTGGGCCAATCAGGTTGTGCGGTGTTGTGGTCCGAGAAATCGCCACCTGGGGATTATAAGCCTGGGGCCTACCCCGCCGTCAGGCTACAGGGCGTCACATTGTCGCAGGTGGCCGCGTCTGGTGGCACGTGCTCATCAGCTCATGGTGCCGGGCACCGGTCAGACGCGGGCTAGTGTAGCAGGTTTCGCACCGGATGGCAACTCTATAGCGAGTCACACCGGGCGCACGCCCGGCAAAGACCCAGTCGCGCCTGCCTGTGCAGGCACGACCAGGCTACATATACGCGAGCGCCGTCTGCTACTTGATGCCCCGCGCGCTCAGATCGGACAGGAGACTCCGCAGATCGGTCATGCCTTGCGTCATCTGGACGGCGGCATTGGCGGCATCGGTCCAGTTTTGCGCCCCGGCTGCCGACTGCGCCGCCTTGAGGCCGTTCTGCCAATCCGTGACGGACTGCATCAGTTCGGCCTGCACCGATTGGAGATTCGCCGGCGGTTGCAGCGCAGCGGCCTTCGTGGCGATGCCTTGCAGGAAGGTCGCGGCCTTATTCAAGGAGTCGGTGAGCGCGGTGGTGTCCACGGTCTGGCCCGCGGCGCCCTTAGTGGCGGCGTCGCCCATGGCTGTGAGCGCGCCCGAAAGCTCCGGCGCGTTCTGCATCTGCGTGGCGAGATCATTGACCTGCTGTAGATAGGCGGCATCCTCGCCGGTGACGGCGCCGTTCACCGCGGTGGTGACGGCGGTGGCGGCGGCATTGACCGTCGGAGCCACAGCGGTGGCCGCGCCGCTGATATCGGCCGGCAAGGCCGTGGCGGTCGCGGCGACGGCGCCACCCACATCGGTGGGAATGACGGTGGCGATGGCGGTGGCCGGGGTGCCGGTGTCGCAACCAAATAGGACAGGCACCGCCAGCAGGGCGCTCAATAGCGCCAGGCGTACTTTGTTCATGGTAATCCTCCTTCCGGCAACATGCCGGTACAGGAGAAATGGCAAATTCTGTGCCGGGGCTAGGAGACACCCACGCGAAGCGCATCTGTAGGAGCCGGTTTCCAACCGGCCCGCCCATCGGCATGCCGGGACCAGGCGATCAGAGGGCGAGTGCGAGCAGCAGCGGCACCAGGAGGAGACCGGCGGTCACGAGGAGGAGGCCGCTCGTGGCCCGGTGCAAGCCGGGGGCGGCGGTCAGCAGGCGGACATGGAGCGGGGCGATGGGTGCGCCGCGCGCCGTGGTCCAGGCGCCGGCCAGCACCGGCAAGGCGCGGGCCAGGCCGTAAGCGCCGCCTAACAGGGCGCCCGCGACCGGACTCGCGGTGAGCAATTCCCAGATCAAGAGCAGGTAAAACGAGGTGAAGGGAATGAACGTGAAAACGCCGGCCCCCAGGATGACCCCGAAGGCCGCCGCGCCGAGCAAGGGCCGCTCCATGATCCAGCTATTGGGCACTTGCCAGGCCCGCTCCGGGTGGGGCAAGTGCCAGACCCCGGCTTCGTGCAAGCCATAGGCCGCGGCCAGCAGGGCCGCGACCACCAGCAGGGCCGCAAAAGGCACGAGGCCACGCAGGCCCGCGCCGAGCCAGCCGAGCAGAGCGCCCAGCAGCGCCCCGCCGGCGGTTGTGGCCGCCAGGTAGATCGCGCCGCGTGCGACCCAGAAGAGAGGAGAGCGGTGCCTCTGCCCGAGAGGCATGATCACGGAGATCATGTTGACCCCTCAGGCAGAGGAGGTGCTTGCCAGGCCGGTGAGGATCGCCAGGATGACGCCCACCACCAGCAGGCCGCCGGCCAGGGTTAGCATCTCAGTCGGT
>JAICKM010000555.1 GCA_025927935.1 Chloroflexia bacterium
AAAATGAGGTCTGCTTATAAGCGTGCTGTCCGCTCCGTCAGGTTTGCGGATAAGACTTATCCGCAGCCTCATATATTTAAATCTCTGCGTCCTCTGCGCCTCTGCGGTGCCGATGAACAAGCGTGAGCGGTGACGGCGGGCGCTAGAGCGGGCAGATCATCTCCAGGTCGGGGTCCAGTTCGCGGAAGCCGAGGGCGGGGAGCAGCGCGGCGAGCGGGCCGGCTTCGGCGACGTAGGCCACCAGCAGGCGCGTGGCGGCACGCGGGGCGGCCACGGCGAGCAGGGCCAACGCGGCTTCGTAGTCGTCCGGTTGGACCACCAGGCGGCGGATCTCGACATCGGTGGGGTCGGGCTGATAGTGGATCAGCCCGACCGGCTGCCCGTCGCGCAGGGCCAGCATGGTCCGCGCGTGGCTGCCGACCAGCAGGGCGGGCACTTCGTGGTCCCAGGCCGGCGGCGCATCTGCGGGTAAACCCAGATCCATTGCCAGAGTACCGGGATCGACCGTCGCCAGGGTCAGGCGATCTGAGTCACCGCCCGGCGGCGGGTGCAGAGTAGCGGGACTGGCGACATAGTTGTGCAGAATGCGGGCGACGCGGAAACCGGCCTGCTGGTACAGCGCCTGGGCGGGAGTATTGGCGGCGGCCACTTCCAGGCGCACGTCGTGGAGGCCCGCATCACGGGCCGCGGCCAGCAGGCGGGCCAGCAACGCCCGCCCCAGGCCGCGCCGCCGCCAGGCGGGCACCACGCCGAACTCCGCGCACCAGCCCCGCTCCTGGCGGATGCCGAGCAGACCAAAGCCGATGGGCGTACCGTCCTCATCGGCGGCCAGCACCGAGCGGGCCATATCGATATTCTGCACCCGGCAAAACTCGGCGTAGCTCAGCGGATCTTCCAGGCTGAACGGGCCGGGATACCCCACATACGCCTGGTTGACCAGGTCCACCAAGCCGTCCAGGCCGAGCGCGGCCAGGCTGCCCAGTTGGTAGGCCGGGGCGGGCATGGCTAATCGACTTTATTCCGCGCCCGCGCCCGGCGGTAGGCCGGGATGGTGCGGATGGGCGGGCGCTCGACATCGCGGATGTCGCGCAGTTCGAGCGAAAGCTGGCCGGGCGCGAAGCGGATCAGCTTCATGCTGCGGTTCACATCCTGGATGAAGCGCACCCGCGCGTGCTCCTCCAGCCGGCTCAGGATCACCTGCACCAGCGCGAAGGCCATCAGGCTAAGGTTGGCGAGGCTCTGGTTGCGGTGGACCCGCTCGCCCAGGCTCACCTGCCCGATGGACGAGAGGCCGTATTCCTCCAGCAGGTCGATCAACAGCCCGGTCTCCACCCCATACCCGCTGAAGAAGGGCAGGCGCTCCAGCACCTCGCGGCGCCCGGCGTATTCGCCCGCCAGCGGCTGGACCAGGCCCGACAGCAGCGGGAAGAAGAGGTTGAACAGCGGACGGATCGTCAGTTCGGTGACGCGCCCCCCGCCCTCGTGCTGGAGCGTATTCCCGATCTTGAGGGGGCGGTGGTAATAACCCTTGACGTAGGCGATGCGCGGCTCGCGCAGCAGCGGACCGATCAGCCCGTAGACAAAGCGCGGGTGCATATTGGCGACATCCGTGTCCACCCAGGCGATCAGGTCGCCCTTGAGCACATGCAGGCTCTTCCAGAGCGCTTCGCCCTTACCGCGTAGCGGGGGACCGGCTTCCGGCAGCACCTCCTGGTGGACGACCACCGGCACGCCTAACTCGCGAGCGATCTCGACCGTGCGGTCGGTGGACGCGCTGTCGATCACCACCATTTCGTCCAGCAAGGGCACCTCGTCCATCAGCGCCTTCTTGAGGATTGTGATGATTTCGCCGATCGTCTCCTCTTCGTTCAGCGTGGGCAGGCCCAGACTGACTGTCACCCCGCGCTGGCGCTTCAACTCCACAAGCTGGCCCAGGTCGGCATATTCCTCCGAGTTAAACGTGTTTTCGGCGAACCATTTGTCGACGACGAGGGAGAGCGCTTCGGGGGCGAGGTCGCCATCCTGGCTGCGCGCGGCCAGTTGGGCGCGCAACGCCGGCTCCGCCGACCCGGCGGTCTTGACGATCACCACGGTCGCTTCGGCGTTTTTGAGGATATTTGACGCCACGCGGCCCAGGCTGAACTCGCTGCCGCGCTGGGCGACCGGCGCCCCCAGCAGGATGAGGTCATAGCCTTTGGCCTGCTGCATAATGACCTCCGGCACCGAGCGGCCCACCGCCCAGACCTGCTTGGTGTCCTGGGGCAGGCCCGCCTGGCTGAGCAGGGCGGTGAAGGGCCGCTCTTCGCGGGCGCGCTGGCGCTCCGGCATATCCTGCTGGAGCACGTGCAGCATCGTCAGTTCCCCTTCGCGCTCGACCGTGAGCGCGCCGGCAATGCGCAGGGCCAGGCTGGCGTGCGGTCCGCCGCGCGCCGGTAGCAGGATACGCGGGCGCCCCGCCAGGGAAGGCACCGCCGCGCCGCCACCGGGATGCGGTGGGCGCACGACCGCGCTGTCGCACGACAGCTCGTGTTGCAGCAACACCATGCCGTCCACCGGCGCGCCCGCTGCGGCGTTGGCGGCGATCAGCATGCCGCACTCATGCACATGGGCCGCGTTCGCGACCTCGGTCCAATACGTGCCCGCGGTGGCAACGGTGACGACCGGCTGGATGTCGGGCAGCGGATCGCGGCCCGGCTCCAGCGTCGCATCGGCGGCCAGGCCGGCGCGGTAATTGTCGGCCCAGGCCCGGTTCCAGGCCGCGATGGTCTTGCGGCGCTCTTGGGCGTCCAGCGCGCTGGTGCTCAGCGACTCGTCAGGCGGCGCTTCGATCACCGACAACACGCGGACATTGGCCCCGGTCGCGGCGGCCACCGAGCAGGCCAGGTCTAACGCCAGCCCGAACTCCGGCGGCGGCGGGCCTTCCGGGTTGGCCGGACCGGCGGATGGTACACTATCGACTAATACCAGTACACTTGGCATGGACGCCCCTTATCTGCCGAACAGCGGCAGCAATCCCGTTTGATAAATTGCTTCCCAATTGTAGTCGCGCAAGACCCGGCGGCGCAGCGCGGCCGGACCGGCCTGGCCCAGGACGGCCTCGATCTGGGCCGCGACCACATCGGCGGTCGCGTCGGGGGTGAAATAATGCACATCGGCCCCGCCCGCTTCCTGTAAGACATCCAGCGCCGTGCAGAACACGGGCAGGCGGGCCAGGCCCGCCTCCAGCAGCGGCAGCCCGAAGCCCTCCTGCTGGCTGGGGAAGAGCAGCGCGTCGGCCCAGCGGTAAAGCTCGGCCATAAGCGAGTCGCTTACGCCGCCGGGCAGCCAGGGCACCAGCGAGAGAAACACCACCTCGTCCGCCAGGTCGAGGCGCGCGCGCTCGGCGACCAGGAAGTCGGCATAGTCCTGGCGGGGGTTGTGCGGGCCGGGCGGCCCGGTGACAAGCAACAGCGGGCGCCGCCCATCGGCTTTCAGGGCAGCCACGGCCTCGATTGCCAGTTCCAGGTGCTTGCGCCGGGTCATACGCACGGGCGCCAGCAGCACGGGATCGTGATCCAGCCAGGCCAGCCGCTCCAGGAGATCGACCATCTCCGCGCTGGTGGAGAGAAAACGCGCCGGATCGATGCCGTTGGGTACGCGGCGCACCTGCTCGACCGGCCAGCCGAACAGGCCGGCGAGTTCGCGCTGCCGCTCACCCGAAATCGCCACGTAGGTCATGCCGTCCAGCGGCGTGCGCAGCAGGTTCCAGGGATAGCCGTCGTAGAGCGCGGGCAGGTAGAGCGGGTTGGTCCAGGCCAGGTCGTGGCACCAGGCGACGAATCGCGCCGGCCCGGTCGCGCCGAGATCAGCGAGCGCGGCGGTCAGCGCCAGGTTCTTATGCAGCGTGACCACGTTGTGCGCGATCACCACGGGCGCGTCCGCCTCGGCCAATCCGCCGGCCAGCGCTTCGCGGATGCGGGCGCGCAGGAGGTCGAACGTCTCCGGCACACGGCCCGCGTCGAGTTCCGCCTGCACCGCCAGCACGTCGGGGTGGCGCGAGTCGATTTCGGGGAGCAGCAACTGGGGCGCACCCCGCCCGGCCACCAGGCTGACGGGATGGCCGTGCGCGCTCAACACCCGCGCTTGCTCGCTCATGATGCTCTCGACCCCGCCGATGATCGGCGCGCAGGCATAGTGTAGAATCCAGGCCGGACGATTCGCCGCGATCACGGGCAAGCCCGGACCCGCGCCGGCAGCCGGCACGTATAGATAAATACGCACATACGCAGTGGATTTCCTTTCGGCGTATTATAAGCCGGTTGCTGAATTCGCGTCAACACGCGGCCGGCCGGTTAAGTGGGCTGCAAGAGGGATGCCTCAATGCAGCGGGCCGGATGGCGCAGGCACAGGTGGGCAGGAAGCGGCGGGCGGGGACCGCCAGGCGCGCCCTCCTGCCGTGATGAGACGAGGCATGTCACCGGCTTTCAGCAGACGGCGCCACCCGATCCTGGAGCCGGTAGACGAACTTCAGCCCGGACCAGCTTTCGTCCACCGCGCAGACCTTCACGTCTACCAGCCCCTGGCGCAGGCCCATATCGCGGATCAGGTTCTCCGACAGATCGGTCGGGATGCGCGCGGCGCGTTTCGGCCAGGAGATCCAGAGCACGCCCGCCGAGGCCAGGGCCGCCTTGAGCCGGGGGAACCAGTCCGCCAATTCCGCGGACTCGCGGCTAAAGAGTTGGATGAAATCCAACGCGCTCTCCGGCGCGGCGAGCAGCGTCACACCCGCCGGCAGCGGACCGAGTAGCGCCAGGTAGCCCGCCGGCGCGTTGAGCAACAGAACGCGCGTCCCAGCCTTGATACCCAGCTTTTTGAGGAGTGGCGTTTTGGAATAGCCGGCCTGGGTC
>JAICKM010000944.1 GCA_025927935.1 Chloroflexia bacterium
CGTCGATGTGTCGCTGGCCGTGCCGCTGACAGCGCACGGCTGCGCGGCGCGGTTCTCGGAGGCGTTGGAACTGGCGCCCACCTCCAAAGTGCTGTTTGCGACCGACGCCCACAGCACGCCGGAGTTGTTCTACGCGGGCGCCCTGCACGGCCGCCAGGGCCTGGCGCAGACGCTGTCCACCCTCGTCGCCGACCACATGCTCACCGCGGCCCAGGCGGAAGCCGCCGCCGAAGCGATCCTGTGGCGCAACGCGGCGCGGGTGTATCAGTACACGGCGGGGTAGTCTCAGGGCACGCCAACAGGCATCCTGCCCTGATGCTCGCTGTGGGCGTGCCACGCGGACATCCCGGTGGGGCGGCGGGCGCGATAAATCGCGCCGCTACGAATACGTGGAACTGTGGAATAAGGCGAGGCCGGATCAAAGATCCGGCCTCGCTGCATTTCGTGGGGGTGCGCTTGTTACGCTGGGACCAGGCGCACCGTCACGATCTGGAATGGCTTGACATAAAGCGGGACGCTTTGCCCCTCGACCGGCAGCGCATCCTGATCTTCTTCCAGCAGGTTGGTGATATGGGCTTCCTTGATCGGGAAGCCCGCCTGGAGCGTGGCCGGGCCGCGTGAGCGGTTGCATTCGTAGAAGCGCACGATGATGCCGTTGCCGTCCTCGGCCTGCTTGATCGTCTCGATGATGACGTTGTCGGGCAGCGTCACCAGGGGCGCGGGCGGGGGCGCGGATGCCTCCGAACCGCCCCCGCTGCTGGTGACGGCCAGGGCGGGGTCGTTGAAGGTGTAGGCGCGTTGGGCGATCTCGTAGTTGGTGGCGCCGCTGCCTGCCGCGCCCGCGTGCGGGTAGAGGCTGTAGGCGAAGCGGTGCCGGCCCTGGTCGGCTTCGGGGTCGGGGCGGGTAGGCGCGCGCAGCAGCGAGATGCGGATCACGTTGTCGCGGATGTCGTGCCCGTACTTGCAGTCGTTGAGTAGCGCAACGCCGTAGTCGCCCTCGCTCAGGTCCACCCACTTCTGCGCGCAGGTCTCGAAGCGTGCCCAATCCCACGAGGTGTTGCGGTGGGTGGGCCGCTGCACGCTGCCCCACTGGATCTCGTAGCTCGCCGCCGGCGACAGCACGTCGATGGGGAAGGCGGCCTTGAGCAAGATGTGCCGTTCGCGCCAGTCGATATCGGTCTCCACGTCGATCTGCGGGCTGTTGTAGCGCAGCGAGATGCGCTGCGTGTAGGCGCTGCTCAGGATGCGGCGGGTGATCTCGACGGTGGCGCGCAAGGGGCCGCGTTCCACCACGCGCATCGACTCGGCGGGGTCGGCCAGGAAGCGCTTGTCCTCGTAGAAGATATCGACATCCCAGGCATCCCAGTCGTTGGGGCGATCCTCGAACGCCAGGAACTGGTTGGCGCAGGCGCCGGGGGGCAGCACCTCGCGGGCGGCGGTCTTATCGTAGATGCGCGTGATGTCGCCCGCGGCGTCTAGCTCCACACGGACAAAGGCGTTTTCGAGCAGATGCGGCTCCACGCGCAGCGGCGGCAGGTCCGCGGGAGCCGTCGCGCCGTCCTCGGCGTAGCTCAGCGCCTGCACGCTGTACGGCTCCAGGGCCACGCCGCCGATCAGTGTGCCGCCGTCCACGGGCTGAGTAGCGATAGCGCCCGCGAACTGGCGGCCCGTGGGGAGCGTGCCGGGCCAGAAGACCAGGTCGTCGCGGCGGAAGCCGGTCGGGTTGGCGACGACGACCTCGCCCCCGGCGCGCGCCGCCAGCACAGCCAGCGCGGCGTCGCGGGCGGCCTCGCCCAGGGCGCGGATCTCGGCGTACTGCTGCTGCGACTCGACGTAGACCTCGTGGATGCTGCTGCCGGGGATGATGTCGTGGAACTGGTTGAGGCAGACCAGTTCCCAGGCCCGGTGCAGCGCCTCGCGCGGGTAGGCATAGGCCGGGTCGAGCAGCGCGGCCAGGGTGGCGAGGAACTCGGCGTCGTGGAGCAGAAATTCGCTCTTGCGGTTGGCGCGTTTGTTGCGACTCTGCGTGGTGTAGGTGCCGCGGTGGATTTCGAGGTATAGCTCGGCGTTCCAGGTAGGCAACTGCGGTCCGCTCTCGGCTTCCAGGCGGCGGAAGAAGTCAATGACCTTGCCCTGGGTGACGCGCGGCAGGGCCGGGAACGCCTTGAGCACCAGGGCGTTCTCGTTCATCTCGCGGGTCGGGCCGCCGCCGCCGTCGCCAAAGCCGTAGCTCATCAGCATGGTGCGCTGCGATTCCTTGTGCTGCAACTTGGCCCACGAGCCGAGCGCGGTGAAGGCGTCGAGCTTGGCGTTGTAGGTGGCCGAGTTGAGCAGGCTGCCCACGGGGCCGCGGTCAGGCGTCTCCGGGGTGGTGCTGAAGTGGGTCAGCACCTTGGTGCCATC
>JAICKM010001036.1 GCA_025927935.1 Chloroflexia bacterium
GTCGGGCATGGCGCCAGTGTCCCACTACCCCGCCCAACTGCCCCGCAGATACTGCACGGCGACCACGACCGCCAGCGGCCCGGACACCGCGAGCCACGCCCCGCCCACCCACGGGCGCCGCTGCGAGGCGCGGGCCAGCAGCACGTACAGCGGGAAACACACCAGCATGCCGCGCGCGCACGCCTGGTAATACGACGCCGTCGCCAACGCGGCGACCCCGAGACCCACATACACCGCCTGCGGCCACTGGCGCCGCGCCAGCAGTACCACCGTCAGGGCCAGCATCGCCACGACCGAGGCGATCTCCACCTGGGACATGAGCCCGTAGTCCGCGTTCAGGCCGTGCCCGAACGCCATCCCGTACGCCGTCCTGAGCGTCGCCCACGGGCCCGCGAGGTGCACGCCCCAGCCGGCGCGGTTCGCGTCCAGCCACGCCGACCAGCGGTGAGTGTGCACATACAGGAACACCTCGAACACGGCTGGCGCTGCGGCGGCCGGCAGGACCTGCGCGGCGGCCTTCCACCGGCCGCGCCCGGACAGCAGGGCGGCCAGCAGGAGCGCGGGGATCAGGAACAGGCCCGTCACGCGCGTGAACGCCGCGAAATAGCCCAGGCCGCCGGCCAGCGCCCAGCGCCGGTCGCGGACTGCCAGCCATGCCGGGACGGCGAACGCCAGGAACAGGGACTCGGAGTACCCGACCGTCAGGAACACGGCTGCCGGTGCGGTGGTCAGGTACAGGGCGGCGCGGGCGGAACCGGCCAGGCGGGCGAGGGCCACGGCCGCGACGCAGCCCGCTGTCAGCGATAGTGCCAGTTCGGCGAGCGTCCAGTTGCGCACCAGCAGGTGCGCGGCGGCCAGGGCGGCCGGGTAGCCGGGGAAGAACGCCTCCTGGTTCGGGTGCGCCGTGGTGCCGCCGGGTCCGCCCCAGTAGCCGTATTGGGCGATGGACCGGTACAGGACCGCGTCCCAGCGCTCGTACACGCCCGTGAACGGCTGGTGGTCCTTGCCGTTGCCGCCGATCCATGCTGCGGCGTACCCGAGGATGAGCAGCGCGGCGTGCGCGGCGGCCCAGTAGCCCAGGGCGGCGCGGTCGTCACGGTCCAGGCGCGCGGCCAGGGAACGCAGGCGCCCGGTCGGGCGCTGTCCGGTGGTGTCGGTGTCGGGCGTGGTTTCGGCGCGTCGCAGCATGTGGATTCCCCCTCGCCGCGAGGATACCGGCCCGCGCCCACGCCGCCGCCGTCTGCACGGTGGGCAGGATCGGCGGGCCGGTCCAGCGGCCCACGCACTCGTCCACAGCCCGAACCTAGCCGACTACCAACCCTCCGGCACGGCCGGCGGGCGTAGCTTGCCGCAGTGGGCGCAGATCGGGCCCCAGTTCATGTAGCGGCAGGCGCACGTCCACGTCTGGCGCGGGCAGTCGGGCAGGTGCTCGGTCTCGCCTTGCGTGAACCAGCCAGCGCAGATGCACGCTGGCAGGTCTATCGGCCGCGGACCGGGGTCGAGGTAGTGGCGTTCAGACATCGCCGGCACTCCCCACGCGCGGCCACCCTACCGTCGGTAGGCTGATCCACCGGCCGGCCGCGGTGCGCTGCCAGATCGCGCTGGCCCGGCCGTCATGTTCCCGTACATGGAGCTGCCCGGGCGGGAGCGTGTCGTCGATGACGATCGGGATACCGGTGAGCGACCCGAGCGGCCCCGACAGCGGCGAGGCTCCAGCCTGGGGGACGCCCGCGAGCAGCGCGTCCAGGGTCGCCCGGTCGCTCACGGCGATCTCGCGCGGACCGGTCGACGGGAGATCCAGGGCCTTGAACTGGGCCACCAGTTCCTCGTACGTGGGTCCCGGTGGTGGTGGCAACTGGTACCAGCCGGCCCCTGGCGCGTCGAAACGGCTCCCTGTCTGCCATTCGCCGA
>JAICKM010000616.1 GCA_025927935.1 Chloroflexia bacterium
AAGACAATCAGGATATCGCCCTGCTGCTCCGCCCGCTCTGCAGCCGGCCGGCGCCAACGCACCCGTACCGCCAGCCAGGCCATTAGCGCCAGAAGAACGCCTACCATGCCGCCGACCAGCAGTCCTGTTCCGCCCATGACGCACGTTCCTTCCCCTTGCAGCTAGATCGTGCGAGATCGATGTCGTTGTATCAAGCGTAGCAGGAAAAGACCAGGGTGTCTTTATGAGAACATTAAGGCGCGCATCAGGTCTGCTCGGTCATGCGGGAGCGTTGGCGGCGGACAGATCAGGTGAAGTACAGGGCGCGGCGCATATCGCGCCTTGTCGGGTTGCGGTATTAGGAGGTGTTCGGACCGCGACCGTGATTCTCGCAGTAGTATGGGTGGCAGCCATCCGGCAGCGGGTCGCCGTGGACAACACAACGCCCGCCGGCGTCTTTGCCGGCGGGCGTTGTGCGGGTCCGCCCCGCGGCTATTGAATGGTGAAGTTGACAACCTCGACGAGCCGGCTGTTATCGCCCTCGCCCACCAAGGAGTAGTTGCCCGCCGGTAACCCAGTCGTATCCAGCGTGTAGCTCAGGCCCCCGCCGGCGTCGGTACTGCCCGGTTTGTCGAGCCCGGCCACACTGCTCGTCACCGTCGTGTCCCCCTGGCCCAGGGACGCCGTGGCCGGCACGGCCCCCGCCGGCAGGTTGATCCAGAAGCTGACCGGTTCGTTCGCGCCGTAGCCGGTGCCGGTGATGGTCAGCATGGTGCCCGCGCCGATCGGGCCGGCCGGGGCTGCCTGCAACGCCAGGCCAGAGCTGGGCGCGTTAGGCTTGATCGTAAACGGCACCACCTGCTCAGTGTTGTCGGTGCGGTCGTACACCACCAGCCCGTAGCTGCCGTTAGGCAGGCCCGTGGTGTCCAGGGTGAACTGCAGCGCGCCGTCCGCGCCGGCGCCGGCCGATGCGTCAATGGCGGCCACGCTACCCGTCACCGTGGTATCCATCTGGCCGAGCGCAGTCGCGGCGAGACTGGTGCCCGCGGGCAGGTTGAGCCACATGCTGAAGGCATCATCCGCGCCGTAGCCGATGCCGGAGATCGTCAGCATGGTGCCCGCGTCGACGGTGTTGCCCGGCGCCACCTGTAGGGCGCGTCCGGCCGGCGCCGGGGCGGCGGAGAGCGCGCCAATGGTGAAGGGCAGCACCTGCTCCCCCCCGCTGGTATCGTCGTGGACCACCAGCGAGTAGTTGCCGTTGGGCAGGCCCGTCGTATCGAGCGTATAGCTCAGATTACCGGCGGAGTCCGCGGCGCCGAGCTTGTCGATTCCGGTCACACTGCCGGACACCGTTGTGTCGATTTGCCCCAGCGCCGTCGCGGTCAGTGCGGTCCCCGCAGGCAGGTTGATCCACAAACTGAACTGATCCCCGCTGCCGTAGCCACTGTCGCTGATCGTGAGCAGCGTCCCGGCGGGAACCATGCCGGACGGAGTAACCGCTAGGGCCGAAGGCGCGGCGAAGGCGTGGCCCCCGCTCAGCATATTGCCGGCCAGCGCGAGCATCAACCCCCCGCCGATCAACCACCGCTTAGATTGCCTGGTAAACATCTCCAATTTCCTCCATCGAGCGCGGCTCTTACCCGCGCTCGCTTTCATTCTCCAGCCGCGCCTGCAAGCCCGGCGCGGCGAACCGCATCATCATTACCGCCATTGACGTCAAGCCAACGTGTTTCCGTATCGCCATACCCTCCTTGTGCTTTCGTTGCAGTTGCCGGAACAGCGGAGGCGCAGGTCCAGGCGGGGTGCCGCTGCCGGCCACTGGTCGCGATGATTCTTCGTTGATTTCATCCGACCGGCCGCGCTCGTTGGATAAAGACTAGCAGAAATGGGAGGAATGCGACCTTATGGGAACATTAAGGGGAGTATCAGGTTTGCTGCGCCGCGCGCAACGCCGGTGGGCGCCGGGCAGCGGAAACGAGAAAAGACCGGGAAGGGCAAACGGCGAGTCTATGCCGGGGCAAGCGGCAGCCGGATGGTAAACGTGCTGCCCTGGCCGGGCACGCTTTCCAGCGTGAGCCGGCCCCCGTGGGCCGCCACGATGTCCCGCGTGATCGCCAGCCCCAGGCCCATCCCTTCGGGGTACAGCAGGTGCGCGCCGCCGCGATGGAACGGCTCAAAGATGCGCTCCTGTTCGGTGGCGGCGATACCCGGCCCCGTATCGCGCACCTGCACCCAGTCGCCTTCGCTATCCCGGCCCGCCGCGACGGCAATCGTGCCGCCGCTGAGGGTGTATTTGACGGCGTTGCTGAGCAGGTTGCCGATAGCCTGGGCGAGCCGGTCGGGATCGGCGGCAACGGCGGGCAGGCGGTCCGCCGCGGGTAGCGCGGTTTCCCACTGCAAGCCCTTCCGCTGCGCGGCTTCGCGCCAGGGACTCAGCACCGCCGGCAGCCAGGTCCCCAGGTCGAGGGGCTGCCGGCGCAATTCCAGGTGCCCCGATTCCTGATTGTGCAGGCCGATCAGGTCGTCCAGCAGCCGCCGCATACCCTGTAATTCGCTGCTCACCCCTTGCAGCAATTCGCGCCGCAACGGTTCATCTTGATCCGCGCCCGCCAGCAGCGCCTGTACCGCCGAATATAAGGCCCCCATCGGCCGGCCCAGTTCATGCACCAGGTTCGCCAGCAACTGGTGCCGGGTCTCCTCGGCGACGCGGAGCCGTTGCGCGAGGGTGTTGAACGCGTGCAAGAGCGTCTTGATCTCCCGTGGCCCCTGCTCGGGTAACGGCGCCAATTGCCGCCCCCCCGCCAGCCGGTCGATGGCCCGGCTGGTTTCGCGCAGCGGCCGTTCCAGGTTCAGCGCCAGAATCAGCCCCAGCACGCCGCCCAGGACCATCCCCGCGACCAGTAACAGCAACACCGTGTCGCGGAGCCGCTGAAAGCGGTCGTAGACATCGCCCAATTGCTGTGTCAGCCGGACCACCCCCGCAATCGTACCGTCGCTACCGGTGATCGGCGCATAGGCGGTCGCCACTTCGGCGCCCGGCTGCTGGCTGTAGGTCAGCTTAACCCGCGTCTCGCCGTCCAGCACCTCCTGTACACTCTGGCGATCGGCCGCCGGCAGCGCCTGGCCCAGCAGGGCGGCATCCTCCCGGTCGGTCGCGGCCAGGATCTGGCCGGCGTTGTTGATGAACATGATGCGCGCCCGGCTGTGCAGCCGGAGCCGGGCGGCGAGCATCTCTGCCTGTGCGGGATCGGTCCAGATCGCCGGGTTCTCGCGGGCGATCTCGCCGGCCAGCGCGCTCTCCTGGCGCAACTCCAGGCCCAGATTAGGCAAGATTACCTGCGTCTCCAGACCATAAATCAGGGCCACCCCGATCAGGGGGACGATCAGCAGAAAAGGGAGGAGTTGGCTCAAGATGAAGCGGCTGCGGAGTGTGCGCACGGCTATTCCTCCAGGATCAGGGTGCTGGGTGAGGTACCAGTTTGTACCCGACGCCACGCACGGTCAGGATACGCCGCGGATTTTGCGGGTCTTCTTCGATCTTCTCCCGCAGCCAGCGGATATGCACGTAAACCACCTGGGATTCACCGTTGTACTCCGCCCCCCACACCCGCGCCAGCAGATCGTTCACGGACAGCACCTGCCCGCCGTCGAGGGCCAACGCGTGCAGCAGCGCAAACTCCCGCGGGGAGAGATCTAGGGCCGCGCCTTTCAGCAACACGCTATGGGTGCCGGCATCGATCATCAGATCGCCGATCTGGAGCGGCCCCGGATGCGCCGGCGCACTTGTGGTGGTAGCGGGTTTGGCGCGGCGCAGTACGACCTTCATGCGGGCCAGCAGTACATCCAGATCGAAGGGTTTGGTGACGTAATCATCGGCGCCCAGCTCGAGTCCGAGCACCTGATCCAGCTCGCGCCGCCGGGCCGTCAGGAAGATCACCGGCGCTGCAACGTAGCCCTCAAACTGCCGCAATGCTTCCAAGCCATCCATGCCGGGCAAACTGATGTCTAGAAGCACGAGATCAGGACGGTCGCGGCGCGCCAGGCCCAAAGCGGCCTCCGCATCGGCGGCGCTGCTGACTCGATAACCCGCCTGCTCCAGATTAAAGGCCAGGCTGCGACGCAGCAACGCATCGTCGTCCACGATTATGACATGTTTCGCCATACTGCTGTCGTGTCTCCCTGGCGGTGGGCACTGTGAATCCGATAGGGGCGGCGCAAAAGCATCGGGCAGCCCCCCACGCCCGCTTAACCCGTTCGAGTCCATTTCGCGGCGGGCAGCGAAGCGGGTCATATCAGGTTAGTACAGGCGCCGGTTGCCCATGGGCAGTCACACCCTCATTATATCACTAGCTTGTTGGCGGCTCTAAACGACCGGCCCTCGCCCGTGCGCGCCTATTCGT
>JAICKM010000952.1 GCA_025927935.1 Chloroflexia bacterium
CATTGACGTGTGGCGTCCCGGCGACCAGGAAAAGCGCCAGACGCTGCGATCGGGCGACGAGTTGGACGGCGCCGACGTGATGCCCGGCTTTCGCTACCCGGTGTCTAAGGTCTTCGGGATGCCATAATTGGGCCGCTATCTGATCCCTTCTACCGCGCTACCTCACCACAGGCATGCTGCACGATCTCGCTGGCCTCGCGCAGGGCGACGGGCACTGGCTCGTGTCGTGTGGCGGCCTCGGTCTCAACATCCAATGTGGCGTGATCGCCCGTACGCTCATGCTGGAGATGCCTCAGGAGCCGGGCCATGAGGCCTGGCCGTGTGGCCCATGCCTGGCGTGCCTGCCGTATCTCCGCCGCTTCCCGTTGCAGATCGGCCTGATGCGCCCGGCTCAATTCGGTGTAGAGATAGTACATCGGTGTGTCCTCCTCCCGCGACCCGGCGGGGTCATTCCCTATCCACCAACAGTGTCGAGGAGGAGCGAGGCGGACACCATGCGCTAATGGACGTAAGCGTGAACGTAAATGCACGTAACGGGCTCCAGGCGGGCGCCGACAATGGACCGTGCGCGAACGGGCGTGCTATCCTTTGACCAGGATGGTGACAGGACATGGTAGTCGAAGACGGTCAGACTTTTGGCGACGTGCTCAAGCACTATCGCGGTATGGCCGGCCTGACGCAAGAGGCGCTGGCCGAGCGGGCGGGCCTGAGCCGGCGCGGCCTGAGCGACCTCGAGCGCGGCATCAACAAGACTCCGCGCGCCGACACCGTCCACTTGCTCGCGCGGGCACTCGGCCTCTCGGGCGATGATCGCGGCTTGTTGGAAGCGGCCGCCCGGCGTCACGGCGTCCCTCGGCCCCGCGTGCCCGTGGAAGCGCCGCCACGCTTCGGGCTGTCGAGCCTGCCCATCCCGCCCACGCCGCTGGTCGGGCGCGCCGTGGAAACGCAAGCTATGTATCGCGCGCTGCGCCGCGGCGACGTGCGCCTCGTTACCCTGACGGGGCCGGGCGGGGTTGGCAAGACGCGCCTGGCCCTGCAGGCCGCGAATGACCTGCGGGATGACTTCGCGGACGGCGTCGCCTTTGTGCCGCTGGCGGCGTGCTGCCTGGCCGACCTGTGCGCCCCCGTCGCCATCATTCCCACGATCGCACGCGCCGCCGGGCTCGATGCCCATGCAGTCGCGCTGCACGAGCAGGACGGCTGTTCGCTGGCGCAGTGCTTGACCAATTTGCTCAGCACCAGGCATATGCTGCTGATCCTCGATAACTTCGAGCACCTGCTGGCCGCGGCGCCCGACGTGGCCGACTTGCTCGCCGCCTGCCCGGGCATCAAAATACTCGTCACCAGTAGAGCCCCGCTGCACATCCGCGGCGAGCACGAGTTGATCATCCCGCCGCTGGGCTTGCCCGCTGATGAGACGCCGACGATGGACATCGCGACAGGGAGCCCGGCCGTCGCCCTGTTCGCACAGCGGCTGCAGGCTGTCCGACCCGACTGGGCACCCACCCCGCAGAACGTGGCGACAGTGGTCGAGATATGCCGGCGCCTCGATGGGCTTCCGCTGGCCATCGAGTTGGCCGCGGCGCGCGGGAAGTATCTGTCGCCCCAGGCCCTGCTGGCCCGGCTGCAAAGCCGCCTGGAGGTGCTCGTCGGCGGGGCGCGCGACCTACCGGAGCGCCAGCAGACGC
The DNA here is from genome assembly GCA_025927935.1 of Chloroflexia bacterium. The sequence continues at coordinate 1,689 of JAICKM010000952.1, forward strand.
TGCGCGACACGATTGCCTGGAGCTATGAGATCCTGGATGAGGAGGAGCAACGCTTATTCCGGCGCCTGTGCGTCTTTGTCGGGGGCTTCTCGCCGGCCGCGGTGGCGGCCGTATGTGGTGACGGCCCGGCCGACGGGAGCTATCTCCCGAACGATGGGAGCGTCGACGACCGCCTGCTCTCACGCCTCGAATCGCTGGCAGACCAGAGTATGATCCGCGCAAGCGGGCAAGGCGAAGACCGGGAGCGTTTCGCGATCCTGGAGACCATTCGCGAGTTCGGCAAGGAACAACTGACCATCGCCGGTGAGCTAGACGACATACAACAACGGCATGCCGCGTATTACGCCGCACTGGCGGAGCGGGCCGAGCCGGAGTTGCAGCGCGCCAGCCAGGTATGGTGGCTCGAGTGCCTGGAGACGGAGCACGCCAACCTGCTCGCCTCCTTGCAATGGACGATCCAGAGCGAGCACGTTGGGCTGGGTCTGCGCCTGGCCGGCGCCGCGTGGCGCTTCTGGTACCTCCGCGGCTATTATGGCGAAGCGCTTTCCCCGCTCACGCGGTTGCTGGAGATGGACCAGGAAGCGGCTCACGCGGCGCGGCCGGCCATCCGCGCGAAGGCCCTCGCCGGAGGAGGCGCCCTGTGCTACAACGTGGCCGACTCCGCCCAGGCAATCGCCTA
>JAICKM010001095.1 GCA_025927935.1 Chloroflexia bacterium
ATAGAGCGGCACCAGGCTGAAGCCCAGGATGCGCAACGGCAGCACCGAGCCTTCGTATTCGGGCAACCCGCCGACCAGGGCGATGATCTCCGGCGCCAGCAATACCACGCCCAGGCCGATGGGCAGCGCGGCCAGCACGATTAGATCGAGGCTGCGGCGCGAGGTGCGCACCATCGAGTCGGCGGCGTTGACGAAGGTGCGCGACAGCACCGGCAGCACCGCCGCCTGGAAGATATAGGGCACGAACGACAGCGTCTCGTACATGCGCACCGCCGCGCCGAACAGGCCGTCGGTGTGCGCGTCGGTGAGCGCCTTGAGTTGGATCGCCGCGTTGCGCTGATAGATCACGCCGAAGGCGGCCCAGAGAAAAAAGGGCGCCCCGCCGCGGATCATCTGCCAGGCCAGACGCCGGTCGAACTGCGGCCGGACCCAGCCCAGGCGCAGAGCACGGCTGCCGATCAGCAGCAGGTTCATAGCCGCGCCAATGAGCATGACGGCGGCGACCGCCGGCAGCCCGTAGCCCAGCACCAGCAGCGTCACACTTAGCACCGTCACCGTGACTTTTTCGGCGATGGTGCCCAGCGCCTGCCAGAGCATGTTTTCGTTGCCCTGGAACGTGGCTGCGCAGGCTTGCGTGAAGCTCGCCACCACAATCGCCAGGCCCACCAGCACCACGGCCAGCAGGCTCTCGCCGTCGTTGTGCTCGCCGGTGGCGACGGCCCAGCCCAGGATCGCCAGGTAGACCAGCACCGTGCTGCCCGTGCGTAGCAGCACCGCTGTGCTGAGATAGCGCGCCGAATGGGCGCGGTCGCGCGCCACCTGCTTGGTCAGGTAGGTGGCGATGCCCGCGTCCATGAACACGCCGCCGGTCAGGGCCAGCGATTGCGCCCAGAAGAGCTTGCCGAACGTGGCGCTGCCCAGCCCCGATTGCACTGCCACCGTCCAGATAAAGGTCATGGCGAAGGTGATCATCTGGGACACCAGCATGATCAAGGTGTTGCGCGCCACGCTATGCGCCGGGTCGACCAGAGTCGGCGTGGCGGTGGGTTCCACGTCCGGGGGCGGGATCAGCGTGCGGGTCTGGTCCAGTTCCGTGTTGTCGATCGGGCGGGGATCGATAGTTTGCAAGCGTCAGTCTCCGGCTAGGGCGGCCTATGATTCAGTACTACGCCGGCCCGTCGCCTGCAATAGCAGGAACGGTGCCCTAACGGGCGGAGATTAACAATTCGACAGACATAGCCGCGCCCGGCGGCCTGCCCCCCTGCCCCCTTCCCGGCGCGGGAAAGGGGGAGCGGCGTTGACGATGCGGCCCGGCGTGTGCTAGACTCCTCGTGCGGGATGCCGATGAACAGGCGCCGCGAAAGAGGGAACGGACCCATGCGTTATGAAACACATACTCATCTGAAGCCGGAGCAGGTGCTGGACGAGGCCGAGCGCTTCTTCGGGGACGAAGGGCTCAAGATGAAGCGCAGCGCCCGCCAGGGCTTGCAGGTCAGCTTCTACGGCGACGGCCTGGCCTGGATCACGGTCTGGCCGCCCAACGACGAAAAGAGCGGCTCGCGTGTGGACCTGGACAGCAGCCGGCGCGACGCG
>JAICKM010000563.1 GCA_025927935.1 Chloroflexia bacterium
CCCCACGCGGTGGCGACGATCCTGATCCCCGCTGGTAGTTAGCCGGATGGAGAATAAGCAATGCCCGCAATCGCGGCGGTGACGTTTGACTTTCACGACACGCTGGTGAGCAGCGCAAGCTGGCTGCACCTGGAGATCCACACGCTCCCCGCCGAAGTGCTGGCCCGGCTGGCGCAGGCGGGCGCGCTGCCTCCCAGTGCGGGCACGCCCGACATAGCGGCGCGCGCCGTCGCGGAGTACGAAGCGATCCGCGAGGAGGCCAAGGCCAGCGGGCGCGAGGTCACGGCGGCGGCGGGCGTGGGGCGCGTGCTGACCGCGCTGAACCTGGACACTGCCGTGACCCCGGCACAGGTCGATGCCGCTATCGAGTCCGTGGAGCGCGCCTGCCTGGACGACGCGGCCCTGGTGCCCGGAGTGCGCGAAGTGCTGGGCGGCTTGCAGGGCACAGGCACCCGGCTGGCCGTGGTGTCGAGCGCGGCCTACCCGCCGTTTGTGCACTGGGGGCTGGCGCGTTACGCCTTGACGGGCTACTTCCCGGTGGTGGCGACCAGCGGAGACACCGGCTACTACAAAAGTGATCCCCGGCTGTATGCCTGGGCGCTGGCCCGCATGGGGGTGGCCCCGGCGCAGGCCGTCCATGTGGGCGACCACCCGCGCTTCGATGTGCAGGGCGCGCAGGCCGCCGGGATGCGCGCGGTGCTCTTCACGCGCGGCGGCACGCACCCGCCCGCCGCCGATTGCCGCCCCGACGCCACCGTCGCCCATATGGCCGATCTGCCCGCCGTGCTGGCCGATCTCGCCGCGGCGCGGTGAGCACGCCGGGTACGTGTTACGCTTCCTCGCGACCGAGATTCCCCCCCCTTCCCGCGCCGGGAAGGGGGGCAGGGGGGTTAGGCCCGTCGCCGTAATTGACGCTGGCTTGTGCCCGCGAGTATAATAGTGAGTGCAGGTCTGCCGCACTTGCCGCCCATGTTGATGCTTGTTGTTCGCGCGACTCCGCACGAAAGGAAACATATGAGCAGTAACCCGGATTCTCAAGGCAACACCGGCCGCACGTGGGGCACGGCGGAGGATGCCGTCCGGCAGCAGGCAGGGCTGGATAAACCCGGTAGCCTACCCGCGCCGAGCCAGGGTACACCCGGCCGCGATATCGACAGCCCCGAGCCGGTGGACCCGGCCACGGCGGTAGGTAGTCCGCCCGCCCGCCAAGATGTGGAAAGCATCCATGATGAGGTCGCCGGGTTTGTCGACGCCGGCGAGACGGATATGGAAGGCGGCAGCGCGCCGCCCGCCGAGAACTAACCGCCCCCGCCGCCGTTTTGTGGCTCGCCCCACCCGGTCGCGGGTCGGCGAGCCGCTTTTGTTTTTGTGCTTGGTACTGTAAATGGTACTGAACTGGTAAGGAGTAGGATTGATGGCCGAACCGCAGACAGCCGCGGGCGATGCTTCGAGCTATGTCGAGGACATCACCGATAAGAGCGATGATTTTTCGCGCTGGTATACCGATGTAGTGCTACGCGCCGAACTGGCCGACTATGCGCCGGTGCGCGGCTGCATGGTGATCCGGCCCTATGGCTATACCCTCTGGGAGAATGTGCGCGATCACCTCGACACGCGCATCAAGCGCTCCGGCTGTGTCAATGCCTACTTCCCGCTGCTGATCCCCAAGAGCTTCCTCGAAAAGGAGGCCGAGCACGTCGAAGGCTTCGCTCCGCAGGTGGCCTGGGTCACGAAGGGCGGCGAAGACGAGCTGGCCGAGCCGTATGCCATCCGCCCGACTTCCGAGGCGATCATCGGCTATATGTACGCCAAGTGGATCCAGTCGTACCGCGACCTGCCCCTGCTGATCAACCAGTGGGCCAACGTGATGCGCTGGGAGAAGGTGACGCGCCTGTTCCTGCGTACGGCGGAGTTCCTCTGGCAGGAGGGCCACACGGTCCACGCCACCTACGAGGAGTCCGAAGAGCGCACGCTGATGATGCTGGATGTCTACCGCGCGCTCTGCGAGGACGATCTGGCGATCCCGGTGGTGCCGGGCCGCAAGAGCGAGGCCGAGAAGTTCGCGGGCGCCGACCGCACCTACTCCATCGAGGCGTTGATGGGCGACGGCAAGGCGCTGCAAGCGGGCACTTCGCACAACCTGGGCGACCACTTCGCGCGGGGCTTCAACATCAAGTTCCTCGACCGCGACGGCGCCGAGAAGTTCGCCTACACCACCTCCTGGGGTCTGTCCACGCGCATCATCGGCGCGCTGATCATGGTCCACGGCGACGACCAGGGCCTGATCCTGCCGCCGAAAGTGGCGCCGTTCCAGGTTGTCTTCGTGCCGATCTGGCGCAAGGAGACGGAGAAGGCCGACGTGTTCGCCAGCATTGGTCGCCTGGAGCACGCGCTGCAGGGCGCCGGGGTGCGCACCAAGGTCGATTGGAGCGAGAACACGACGCCCGGCTTCAAGTTCAACGAGTGGGAGTTGCGCGGCGTGCCGCTGCGCATCGAAGTCGGCCCGCGTGACGTGCGCGAGGGCAAGGCGGTGCTGGTGCGCCGCGATAACCGCGCCAAGGAGGCGGTCTCGCAGGACATGCTGGTCGAGCGCGTGCAGGATCTGCTGAAGGACATCCAGCAGGGCCTCTACGACCGCGCCGTCCGCTTCCGCGCCGAGAATACCCACTGGGCGAACACCTACGACGAGTTCAAGCAACTGATCGAGAACCGCGGCTTTATCGAAGCCTGGTGGTGTGGCGACGCGGCCTGCGAGACGCAGGTGAAGAACGACACCAAGGCTACCACGCGCTGTATCCCGCTGGACCAGAGCAAGCACGCCGGGCCGGGCACCTGCCTGGTCTGCGGCAAGCCCGCCGGCCAGTGGGTGATTTTCGCGCGGGCGTATTAGCCGATAGCCGTCAGCCGTCAGGAGTTTACGGGCCGGTTGTCCGTACAACGGAGACCGGTGTGTAAGTGAGAGCTATTACCTGATAGCTGACGGCTGATAGCTGACGACTGACCGCTTCTAGAAGGACGACACGACTATCTGGGATCGTTTACGCGGGGTACCGCACATTGATGAGGCCGGGCTGATCGCCGGGTTGCGTGCGCTGGGGTTGCGGGCAGGCGATCATGTCGTGGTGCATACGGCGCTCTCCAGCTTTGGCCGGGTCGAGGGCGGGCCGCAGGCGCTGATCAACGCGCTGCTCACCGTGCTGGGGCCGGCGGGCACGCTGATGGCGCCGACCATGACCTGGCGCAGCAGCTACCTGCACACCCCCGACGGGGCCATCCCGCGCGGGGTGGTGGCCTATGACCCGGCGACCACGCGCTGCGATACCGATATGGGCATTGTGCCGCCCGCGCTGCTGGCCTGGCCGGGTGCCCGGCGCAGCCCGCACCCGCTGATGTCGGTGGGGGCGGTGGGCGCGCAGGCCGCCGCGTTAACCACCGAGCATCCCATTGACGACCCCCTGCGCCCCTACCGGGTGCTGGCCGGGATGGGCGGGCGGGTGCTGCTGCTGGGCGTGGACCACACCCGCAACACCACGATCCACGCCGCCGAGTTCCTGATGGAGCTGCCCCACCTGAGCGGGCCGGGCTACGCCCTGGTGCGCGACACCACGGCGCCCGGCGGCACGCGCACGCTCTGTATCCCGCGCGAACCCGATTGCAGCCTGGGCTTCGACGTGCTGAACGACCTGGTGCCCCGGCGCACGCGGCAGATCGGCGGCGCGGTGGCCTGGTTGCTGGAGGGGCAAGAGGTGATCGACCGGACGCGGGCGCTGCTGGCGGGCAACCGGGGCGCGCTGCTCTGCGATAACCCCGCCTGCCGCACCTGCACGCGGGGCCGCCGCCTCTACAGCCGCGACAGCGCGCGCGCCGCCCGGTGATGTCCCGCCTCGCGCCCCTCGGCCTGCTGCTGGGGCTGGCGCTGATCCTGGCGCAACTCGCCCCGCACGTGCCTAGCCCGGCGCCCGCCGCCGTGCCCCCGCCCACGCCGCTGCCCGCGCAGGTGCGCACGCTCAACCCCAAGATCGGCGTGCATACGCGCCTCACCGACGAGGCCGATCCGGCCAAGATCCGCGAGAGCCTGCGCCTCGTGCGCGAGATGGGCGCGCCCTGGATCACCGAGTACTTCCCCTGGGTCTACATCCAACCCAACGACGCCGCCCACTTCGACTGGCAGCACGCCGACCTGGTGGTCGATGCCGCCGCCGCCGAGGGCCTGACGCTGATCGCCCGCTTCGACGGTACGCCCGCCTGGGCACGCCCTAAGGACACCACCTGGAAGTATCTCGACCCCGACCACTACGCCGACTTCGCCGCCTTTGCCGGGGCGTTTGCCGCCCGCTATCGCGGCAAGGTGCAGTATTACCAGGTCTGGAACGAGCCGAACCTGAGCGCCGAGTGGGGCACGCGCCCACCCGATCCCGCCGCCTATACCGCCCTCTTGCGCGCCACGTACCCGGCGATCAAAGCCGCCGATCCCGCGGCCCAGGTGCTGCTGGCCGGGCTGGCCCCCACGCTGGAGCCGCCCGGCAGCACCCAGGGCCTGCGCGACACGACCTTTCTGGAAGACGTGTACGCCGCCGGGGGCCAACCCTACTTCGACGCGCTGGCCGTCCACGCCTACGGCTGGCAGAACCCGCCGGACGATCCGCCCGGCCCCGACCGCCTCAACTTCGCGCGCACCGAGATCATGCACGATGTGCTGGTGCGCCACGGCGACGGGGCCAAGCCCGTGCTGATCACGGAAGGCGGCTGGAACGACAGCCCGCGCTGGGTGCTGGCCGTGCGCCCCTACCAGCGCATCACCTACACGCTGGC
>JAICKM010000478.1 GCA_025927935.1 Chloroflexia bacterium
GCGGGCAAGACGATCAAGGTCGTGACCAAGGACACGGCCAGCAACGTCGATACCGGCACGGCGCTGGCCCGCGAGGCCATCGAGAAGGACGGCGCCAAGGTGCTCGTCGGCGTGCCCAGTTCTGGCGTGGCGCTGGCCGTCTCCGGCCTGGCCGCGCAGAACAAGCTGATCTACATCTCCACCCCGGCGGCGACCCCCGACCTGACCGGCAAGAACTTCAACCCCTACACCTTCCGCGCGGGCCGCACCAGCGTGCAGGACGCGCTGACTATGGGCGCGGCCCTGGTCGGCCTGGGCAAGAAGTTCGTGCAGATCGCCCCCGACTATGCCTTCGGGCGCGGCTCGGCCGCCGCCTTCTACTCGGTGATCAAGGGCGCGGGCGGCACCTTCACCACCAACGACAACGACAAGGACGCGGGCACCGTCTACGCCCCGCAGGATACGACCGACTTCACGCCCTACATCAACCAGGTGCTGGACGCCAAGGCCGATGTGCTGGTCGTGACCTGGGCGGGCGCGGGCTTCGTGCCGCTGTTCCAGCAGATGCAGCAACTGGGCGTCTTCAAGAGCATGGTCGTCGCCACGGGCATGGGCGACAACCAGACGATGGCGAAGGGCTATGCCGACGCGGTGGGTTCCGTGGGCGTGAGCGTGTACCACTACAGCCTGTTCGACAACCCGATCAACAACTGGCTGATCGAGCAGCACAAGGCGAAGTACAACAGCCCGCCCGACCTGTTCACCGAGGGCGGCTTCGACGCGGCGATCATGCTAGTCAAGGCGCTGGAAGCCACCAAGGGCGACCCGGCGGCGGACGGCATGATCAAGGCTCTGGAGGGGATGCAGTTCGACGGTCCCAAGGGGTCCTACACCGTGCGGCCCGAAGACCACGTCCTGCTCCAGCCGATGACGCTGGTCAAGCTGAAGAACACGACCGACCCGGACTTCAAGTTCTTCGACCTGGTCAAACTCTTCAAGCCAGAGGAGACCGCGCCGCCGTGCGCCGTTCCCGCCGAAATGAACCGCTGCAAGCAGTAAGCGATCAGCCGTCAGCCGTCAGCCGTCAGCATTTGCTGATAGCTGATGGCTGACGGCTATGCACATAGGCGTGCCTCGCACGCAACTGACCACTGACCACCGACTAATGATCGCGAAGCGGGGCCGCAGGCACACCACTCGTACCTGACGGCTGATCGCGCAGCGGTGCGTAGCACATGGCTGACAACTGATGGCTGACATTGCGATCGAAACGCGCGACCTGTCGTGCTATTTTGGCGGCCTGCGGGCCGTGGACGGGGTGAGTCTGCAAGTGCAGGCGGGCACCCTCCACTCGCTGATCGGGCCGAACGGCGCGGGCAAGACGACGCTCTTCAACCTGATCAGCGGGCGGATCAAACCGACCCGCGGCCAGGTCTTCCTGCGTGGGCGGGACATCACCGGCGTGCCGCTGCACCGCATGGCCCACCTGGGCGTCGGGCGCTCGTTCCAGATCACCAACCTGTTCCCGAATCTGACCGTGCTGGAAAACGCGCGGCTGGCCGCCCAGGCCCTCGGCCACGACAGCCTCAAGCTCTGGGCGCCCGCTCGCCGCTTCCGCCGCTATGAGGAACAGGCCCACGACGCCCTGCGGGCGGTGGGCCTCGACGGCAAAGCGGGCCTGACCGCGGCGGTGCTGCCGCACGGCGACAAGCGCAAGCTCGAACTCGCCGTGCTGCTGGCCGCCGATCCACAGGTGCTGCTGCTCGACGAACCGACCGCCGGGATGGCCTCCGAACAGGTGCCCATGCTGCTCGACATCATCCACGCCGTGCGCGCCCGCACCGGCAAGACGATCCTGCTGGTCGAGCACAACATGGGCATCGTGATGAATGTCTCCGACCGCATCTCGGTGATGCACCAGGGCCACTTGCTGGCCGAAGGCACGCCCGCTGAGATCCGGGCCAACCCGGCGGTGCAAAGCGCCTATTTAGGGGAAAGCTACAACGATGCCGAACCTGCTCACCGTTGAGTCGATCCAGACCTATATCGGCCAGTTTCACATCCTGGAAGGCGTATCGCTGACGGTGCCGCAGGGCAGCATCACCGCCCTGCTGGGCCGCAACGGCGCGGGCAAGACAACGACCCTGCGCTCGATCATGGGCCTGCTGGCCCCGCGCGAGGGACGGATCGTGCTTGACGGGCAGGACATCGCCGGGCGCGCGGCATACAACATCGCGGCACTGGGCGTGGGCTATGTGCCCGAAAACCGGGCCATCTTCCGCGATCTCACGGTGGAGGAGAACCTGAAGATCGCCGAGCGGCGCAAGGGCGACCTGGCTCGCCACGCCGACCTGATCTTCAACCTGTTCCCCGACCTGAAACGCTTCTACAGCCTGCCCGGCGGGCAACTGTCGGGCGGGCAGCAGCAGATGCTCGCCATCGCCCGCGCGCTGGTGCCCGACAACCGGCTGCTGCTGATCGACGAGCCGAGCGAGGGCCTGGCGCCGATCATCATCGAGCACATCGTGGCCGCCCTGCGTCGCCTGTCCGAGTACATCACCGTGCTCCTGGTCGAGCAGAACTTCCGCATGGCCGCGCAACTGGCCGACCAGTACTACATCCTGGACGACGGGCGCAGCGTGCAGGCGGGCCGCATGGCCGACCTGGTCCGCGACCCCGCGCTGGTCACGCGCTACCTGGGCGCCGCGTAGGCCCCGGCGAGGAATCCGTTTATGGTTGATGCTTTGCGCCGCAATCGCGCCGCCGCCGTGACCGGGGCCGTGGTGCTCCTGCTGCTGGTGCTGCTGAGCCGGCAATATGAACCCAGGGTCACGGTCAGCATCCTGCTGTCGGGCCTCACCCTCGGTGCGCTCTATTTCCTGGTCACGGCGGGCCTCTCGCTCATCTTTGGCCTGATGGACGTGCTCAACTTCGCCCACGGCACCCTGTTCATGATCGGCGCCTATGCCGGGTACACGCTCTACGCCAACCCGCGCATGATCCTCAACACGGCGCCGTTCGCGCTCGCGCTGGGTGGCGGGGCGCTGCTGGGCGCGTGGGCGGTGCGGCGCGGGGCCGCGCGGCTGCCCGCCACTCTGCCGCGCTGGGGTGTCTGGGCGCCGGTCGTGCTCGGAGCGCTGCTGCTGCTGCCGGGGCTGGGCGGCTTCGACTTGCTCAAGCTGGCCGCCAGCGGCGCAACGGCCAGCGGCGGCGCCGTGGCGACGGCAGCGGCCCAGGAGCCGGGCGGCGCTTTCGCGCTGCGGCTGATCTGGCTGGCCCTGGCCGGGGTGCTGTTCGGCGTGGCGACCGGCCTGCATACGGCGCGTCGACCGGGCGCGGCCTTGCCGGGCGGGCGGCGGCTGGCCGCCGGTGTGGCGCTCATCGTGCTGGCCTTCATCCTGGTGCCCCTGCGTATCCCCGGCGAGACCTGGATTCTCGGCCTGTCGTCGAACCTGCGCTTCCTGCTGGCGCTGATTATCGGCGCGGGGAGCGGCGCGGCGCTGGGCGCGGGCATCGAGTGGAGCATGATCCGCCCGCTCTACTCGCGGCCCATCTACCAGGTGTTGCTGACGCTCGGCCTCGTCTTCGTGGGCACCGAGGCGGTCAAGGGCATCTGGGGACCGGCGGGGTTCTACATGGACATCCCCGATTTCTTCAACAGCGGCAGCAAAGCCTGCCCTTCGCCCGACCTGCTGGCCTGGTTCAGCGACCACTGCGCGTCCATCGACGTGCTGGGCCGGCCCTTCCCCAGCTATCGCATCTTCATCATCGTGCTCGGACTCGTCATCTTCGTCGCCATCGCCCTGCTGCTGAAGTACACGCGCATGGGCATGATTATCCGGGCGGGCGTGCAGGACAGCGAGATGGTGCAGGCGCTGGGCATTAATGTGCGCCGGGTCTTCACTCTGGTCTTTGCCCTGGGCGCGGGCCTGGCCGCGCTAGGCGGGGTGGCCGCGGCGCCGTTCATCGGCGTCAGTCCCGGCCTGGGCCAGGATTTTCTGTTGCTGGCCTTCATCGCCGTGGTCATCGGCGGCATGGGCAGCTATCCGGGCGCGGCCATCGGCGCGCTGCTCGTCGGCCTGGCCCGCGCCTTCGGCGACCAACTCGTACTGTCCGGCGTGCATCTGCCGGGCATGGAAGACGCGATCAAGTTCTCGCCGTCCATCGCCCGCGCCTCGACCGTGCTGCTGATGGCCGTGGTGTTATTAGTGCGCCCAGCGGGACTGTTTGGGAGGAAAGAATGATCGCCCTGCGTGAGCGGCTGCCGCGCGCCTGGTTAGGACCGCTGCTGCTGCTGTTGCTGGTCCTGTTCCCGTTCCTGCTCGCCGTGCTGACCGGTGAGCCGGTGGATAGCGGGACGCCCAAGTTCTGGCAGGGGCTGCTGGCCCAGGTCTTCATCCTGGGCGTTTACGCCATGAGCTACGACCTGCTTATGGGCTACACCGGCATCCTCTCCTTCGGCCACGCCATGTTCTTCGGCACCGGCGCCTATGTCACCGGCATCCTGCTGACGCACGCCGGGTGGTCGCTGTGGCAGGTGACGCTGGCCGTGCTGGGCGTGGCGATCATCCAGGGGCTGGTCATCGGCGTGCTCTCGCTGCGTGTGCGCGGCGTCTACCTGGCGATGGTCACCCTGGCCTTTGCCCAGATGTTCTTCATCCTGGCCGAGGCCACCGACTTCCGCGATCTGACCGGCGCCGAGGACGGGCTTAACGGCATCCCCATCCCGGCCTGGATGAGTCCCACCGACGAGCGGCTGCGCTTCTACTTCATCGCGCTGGCCTTCTGTGTGGTCATGTACCTGATCGCCCGGCGGGTGGTCGAATCGCCGACGGGGCGGGTGATGGTCGCCATCCGCGAGAACGAGGCGCGCGCCCAGATGATCGGCTACAACACCTTCGTCTACAAGCTGATCGCCGTCACGCTCTCCGGCACACTGGCCGCGCTGGCCGGGCTGATGAACGCGCTCTGGAACGTGAACGCCAACCCGGCCATGCTCAGCGTGACCACCACGATCAACGCCTTGCTGATGGTCATTATCGGCGGGGTGGGCACGCTGGTCGGGCCGCTGCTGGGCGCGGGCGTGCTGCAACTGCTGGGCTACTGGCTCAACAGCACCTTCGGCCCGCGCTGGCCGCTCATTTTCGGCATCGTCTACATCCTGATCGTGCTCTTCTTCCCCTACGGGCTGGTCGGCACCTGGCACTTGCGCGGCGCCGCCTGGCGCCGCATCTGGCGCGACCGGCTGCGCGGTGTGTCCGCCAGGCGCGTACTTTAGCGCGATCCCCACATCCACCTCCGCTCATGCGAACAGCCGCAGGCAGAACGCGAATCCCACGGCATGCCCGTCGCTAACGGGCATGCCGTGGCGCGTTTTAGCCGGGTTCCGGCGCTTTGCCTCAGTCCTGCTGGGTGGTATAAGCAGGATTTCTATCAATGATTCACATCAAATGATCCTTACTTGACACATTCACCAGCATAAGGTAATATTCTCTTCGTGATTGACCAATCATAACCCGGCGAACGAGCGCATGCAGTATCCGGCTGCCGGCGTTGGCGCCGATCCCGATGGTCAGCACGCCACAGACCGCTCATCTTGGGAGAAAGGCGGTCTCCATTTCCTCACCGCTGTAGAGCGACATAC
>JAICKM010000636.1 GCA_025927935.1 Chloroflexia bacterium
CTTCGGCATTGTCTACGTGGACTACGCGACCCAGCAGCGGATCGTCAAGGATAGCGGGCGCTGGTACCAGCAGTTTCTGGCGGCGCGCAGCACAACCGCGGCACCTTAGCGAGGCCGGCCCGCGCCGGCCCGCATAGGCGAGAGCGCGGCAGGGTGGAACGATCCCACCAGCCTGCCGCGCTCCCATCTTGCCCCGCCTCTGCTGGGCAGCGGGGTTATTGCCCGATCTGGAGCTTTTTGCCGACGCCCAGGATCTCGAACCACACCCGCCCAGGCGCGAGATGCATCGGCTGCTTCTTGCCGTCGAGCAGCGTCATCGGCGTATACGGGGTCTTGCGCGTCCAGTAGCCCCACTCGTACTGGCCGTCGCGCATGATCAACGCGGTCCCGCTGCCAATGGTGTCGGTGCCCATGCGGCCTTTCTCATCGCCCGGTAGCTCCCAGACATTGGTCCACAGGATCACGACGTTGCGCGCGTTGATCACGTCGCCGGTGGCAGCATCACGGTGCCAGTAGCCCCATTGCTTACGCAAATATTGGTTGCTGTCGTGGTCGTAGATCCAGGTGATATCCGAGCGGCTGAGACCCGAGAAGGTGAAGCCCACCGAGCCGGAGCTGGGCCGCTGGTCGGGCGGCAGCGGCGGCGAATGCAGGAACACCGGCTCACTTTTCGGCGCACTTAACCCCTTGCTGGTCGCCATCTTCCATAACTGCGTGGTGCTCGAATAGAGGTTATGCGGCATGAGCCGATCATTGCTGCGCCAGAACGGCATTTTGCCGTTGAAGCAATCTACGTCCGTCAAAATATTGGCCGCTTCGCTGATCAGATCGATGGCTTCCCACGACCCGCCGCAGTGGACATAGAGCGGCTTGAACGGATAGGCCCACTCGACGAAATAGGGGCGCGCGCTGCGCACCGGGCCAACCGTCGGGGCGTCGCCGGTCAGGAAGAACGACTCGAAGCGGGTGATTCCGCCCTCAGCCAGGGCTTCGATGACCATGCTGGCGCTGTTCAGGCCGGATTGTGGTGCGGCATCGGGGTGATTATCGATCATGACCACCAGGGGCGCCCGCGCCAGCTTCGCCGGGTCAGCGGCTTCGCCCGTCAGCGGATCGACCGGCCCGCTGGAGATCTGGTCCGGCACCGGCGTGTTCGTGGGCGGGGCGGGAACCGGCGTATCGGTGGGTGGGTCGGGCGGAAGCGCGGTCGGGATGCTGGTGGGGATGATTTCGTCGTCGACCAGCGTCGCGGGCAGTTGCGTCAGCACCGCGAGGGCTTCCAGGTCCGGGGTCGGCGTCAGCGTGACCGCCGGGGTGGCGCTGGCCGCGAGAGCGACTTCGGGGGCCGTGGTCGGGGGACCGGCATCCGGCGTGCTGGTCGGCGACGCGGCCATGGCCGGCGGCGCATTCGGGCTGTTCGACGCCGAGGCGATTAACGAAGCGGCCAGCGCCGCGAGGCCAATAGCCAGAACCGCCGGAATCAGGATCCAGACGAGCCGCTTCCCGCCCCCGGCTGGCGGACCGGACCTACCGGTATCGGGGGCAAGAGCTTTCTGTGGGGATGTGGATTGTCGCAAAAGCAGGTTCCCCCTTCCCCGCGGCGGGCGCCTGTAACCGCAGGTGTGTAGTAGATGTGGCTAAAGGCAGCATATCACACCTAGTGGGATATGTCAATAGGTTCCGTGGATCGCAAAATCATTAGTAGCCTTGCTGATGGAACGAACACCGCGAGTAGCCGGTTGCGGGCGGCGGCAACTAGCGCCCACCTCGCGCCATATCCAGCACCAGGAGTTCCAGCGCGGCGGTACCGTCGGCCTGCCCGGTCTTGATGGCCTGGTCCGTCTGCACGAGACGGCTATGGAGGTCACGGAGGCCGGAGGGTGTATGGTGGCGCAGGCTCTCCACAGCCATGCGCGTGGCATAGGGATGCATCGCCAGCCGCTGGGCGATCTCGGCGGCGGGCAGCCGGCGCGCGGCCAGCGCCTGGACCTGGAGCAGCTTGCGCACCTGGCTGCCCAGCATGCCGATGACGGCCACCGGCGCGACGCCGCCGTCCAGTAACTCGTGCAGCAGGCTCAGCGCCTCGGCGGTGCGGCGGTCGGACGCGGCATTCAGCAGTTGCAGGGTATCGGCCTGGCGCGTCTGCGGCGTCAGCAGGCGCACCATGGCCGTATCGACCATCTCCCCCGCCCCGGCGAACAGACTCAGCTTGTTCAACTCCTCGTCCAGCACTTCCAGGTCGGAACCCAGATGTTCGGCCAGGAGCCGGGGCACATCGGGCTTCAGCCGGGCGCCCTTGCTGCGGGCGCGGGCGAAGATCCAATCCTCGATCTCCCCCGCCTTGGGCGCGTCATAGGTCTCGACCTGGCCGGTCTTCGCCAGCACTTTCAGCAGCGAGTTGCTTTTGAGCACGGTGCCCCGCTCCCAGAGGATCACCGTGGTGGTGGGCGCGATGCTGCTCAAGGCGTGAATAAACGGGCGGGCCGGGTCGTTTTTGCCGGCGGGGGTTGGGGTCTCACTGTCCTCCGCGCCGGTCTCCTCGCCCGCCGTATCCGCCGGGGCGGCGCCCCGGCGGCGTTTCGACTCAAAGCGCGTCAGCAGATCATCGACCAGCACAATACGGCGGTCGCCGAAGAACGGCAACGCCTGCACGGCGCGGGCCAGATCATCGGCACTACACTTCTGCCCGTCGAGCCGCGACAGGGCCGTGTCGTCGCCGGGCGGCAGATACTCCCGCAGCAACGCCTCGCGCCGCTCGCGCACGGCCAGGCGATCCGATCCATAGAGCACAAACAGCATGGGCCTCCCCGATTCTCTCGCCAACGTAGTACCCATATTCTAGCATGCCCACCGGGACGCGGCAAGGCGGGCACCGGTACCTACACTACGAATATAAAGTGAGCAGTTATTGGTCTGGAAAATGAGCAGCAAGCGGCTATAAACTTGCTTTGACACGCCACTAGTACCGCCTTCCCCAGCCCAACCCGGCGTGCACTGTTCTCGGCCGCCCGCCCCAGCGGATCTCCCAGGCGCAGGCATGCCCGCCTGGGTGCAATCCAAAATGCGGGTTCGCGGGTATATAGACGGAGTACCTCCGGCTTGCTCCGGAGCAAGTCGGAGGTACCGATGTCTACGGCCATGGGTACCACCAGCCGGGGCAGGAGTGCGGCCTTGCTGCCCCCGCCATGCAGAGGAGGGTACTTGTATGCGCCTGACATCCTTCCAGGCACGCCTGGCCTATGGCGCGGTCGCCCTGCTCCTGGCGAGTCCAGCGAGCGTGCTCGGGGCGAGTCTCCCGACGGGGGCAGCGCCCGATGCCCACTCCGCCGGGCACGTGTATGTCCTGAACAACAATCTGAGCGGCCCGAACTCCATTACTGTCTTCAACCGCAGAAGCGACGGCGCCCTGACCATGGCCGGCACGACCGGCATCGGCGGCGTGGGCAGCCTGGCCGCCTTCTCCAACGGCACCCAGGGGTCGCTGATCCGCGCGGGCGGGGCGGCAGGGGACGACGATCAACCGTCCGCCACCGATGCCACCGGTGCTCCGGCTGCCGTCGACGATCCCGCGCGCCGGGGGGGACTACTCTTCGCGGCGGATGCGGGGAGTGACCAGATTTCGGTTGTCGATGTCCACGACGGGCGGCTGACTCTTGCGGGGATCTTCCCGTCCGGCGGCTCCGGCCCGGTCAGCCTGACATATGGCGGCGGCCTGCTCTACGTCCTGAACGCCGCGAACGCGAACCCGGCGGCAGCGGCGAACGTGACCGGTTTCCGCGTCGATGCCGACGGCGCCTTGCATCCCATTGCCGGGTCCACCCGCCCATTAAGCGCGGCCCATCCCAACCCGGCCCAGGTGCTGCTCGACCCCTACGGCCACTATCTGCTGGTCACGGAGAAGGACACGAACCTGATCGATCTCTATCATGTCGCCCACGACGGCAGCCTCAGCGCCCCGACGACCATCCCCTCCGTTGGCGCCATCCCCTTCGGCATGGCCTTTGACCGCCCGGAGCGGCCCAGTGAGTTCATCGTCGCCGATGCCGCCGGTGGGGCGAACGGCACCGGCGCGGCCACGGCCTATCGCCTGCAAAACGGCGCCATCCACGCGCTGGGGCCTGCCGTGCCCGATCACCAGATCGCGCCGTGCTGGATGGTGATCACCCCCAATGGGCGCTACGCCTATACCTCCAATGCCGACAGCCAGACCATCTCCGGCTACCGCATTGGGAAAGAC
>JAICKM010000283.1 GCA_025927935.1 Chloroflexia bacterium
GAACAGGCCGAGGAACAACAACACCGTCGCCACGATGGGCGCGATGATCCAGGCGATCTGGCCGATCATTAGGGCGTTATAGTTCAGCGCCCAGAAGATGATCGATCCGAGCGTTGGGATTTGGACCTTGGAGAGACCGATCACCGCCAGGGCCGCCTCGGTATTGATCGCGAACAGGATCGTGTTGATGAAGCCGACCACCATATAGGCGTACACATAGGGAAAGATCTCGCGAAAGATGATGTCGAAGGTGCCCGCGCCGGAGAACCGCGCCATGTTTATGAACTCGCGTTCCCGGAGCGACAAGGCCATCGAGCGGATCGTCCGCGCGTTCCACGCCCAACCGAAGCAGATCAGGATCACGCCGACGATGGCGAACGAGGTGTTCCCGCGCACGAGCGCCCCCAGGACGATCAGGATGGGCAGCACCGGGATGGTGATAAACGTGTCGATGAAGATCACGACAATCCGTTCGTACCAGCCGCCGATGTAGCCGGCACTTAGGCCCAGGAAGGTGGAGATCGCCGTGATACCAAGGCTTACACCGACGCCCAGCAGCAGCGAATTCCGGATTGCAAAGACCAGGAACCAGAAGATGTCTTGCCCGAGCGCATTGGTCCCGAGCAGGTGCTTGCTGCTGATTGGTAGATTCTTCAAGTAGGTGCCTTGCGCCGCTGGGTCCACCGTAGTGAACAGTGGCAGGATGAGGCTCCCGAGGACAAGGATCACGGTAATCGTCAGCCCGATGTACAGCCGTCCGTTGAGCTTCGGGAGCCGGCGCCGCGCCGGCACTGCGACTGCGCGTTTGACGGCGAGGCCGCCACTGACGCCCACAGTTTCCTTCATGTTCGTTACCTCCCCAGCCGAATACGCGGATCGAACAGCGGGTAACACAGATCGAGGACCAGCGCGGCAGTCGCTACCGAGATGATCGCCAGGGTAATCGCGCCGTAGAGCAGGTTATAGTCGCCGGCACCGGCGGCGGTGCGCATTAACAGCCCCACGCCCGGATAGTTGAACAGCATTTCGGTGAGAAGCGCCCCGTTGAAGATCGTGCCGAGCGAGAGCACCAATGCGGTCACCTGCGGTAACAGGGCGTTGCGGAAGACATAGCGGGTCATCCGCGTCCAGTCGGGTGTTCCCTTTAGCCGGGCGAAGGTGACGTAGCCCTCCTCCTTGGTGGCAACAGCCAGCGATTTCATACTCAGAATATTCCAGCCGAACCCGGCCAGCACGAGGGTGAGGGCGGGCAGGAAAGAGTTGTACAGAATGACCCCGACCTTCTGCAAAGTCAGGGCACCCGGCGTGAAGGTGGGCGCGAGCGGGAAGATCGGGAAGAAAAAGGCGAGCACGACAATGACCGTTAGCGCCAGAATGTAGTACGGGATCGGGTACAGCACGATGCCGAAGATCTCCAGCGCCGTGGCAGCCGGGTGTTTGTTGAAGTAGCCGGCCACCAGCCCGATCAGGTTGCCTAGCAGCCAGGAGAGGATCGTGGTGGTGATGAGCAGGCCGGCGGTCCAGGGCAGCGCGGCGAACAGGATGTTCGATACCGGCTCCGGGTAGGACGTGAACGATGGGCCGAAGTCGAAGTGCAGGAACACGCGATTCAGAAAACTGAGATACTGGGAGAAGAGATCGCCTTTCAGCCCGTAGAGCTCGGCGAGCGAGTCGCGTAACTGCTGGACGGCCTCGGGGGACATTGTCTGCCCCGCTCGCGACTGCACTTGCGAGATATAGTTGTTGATCGGGTCGCCGGGCATGAGCCGGGGCAGAAAGAACGTGATGGTGATCCCGATGAACAAGACCAGCAGATAGCTCACGAACCGCTGCAGGACGTATTGAGCTAGTTTCATGATGCACCTCATCCACGAGTGGGGTCGCTGCAAGCGCGGACCCGAGTGCGAACCGAGCCAGTGTCCTAATTGGGTGGGGGCCGCGGTGGCCGCGGCCCCCACCCGCGTATGCGGTGTATTACTTGCCCGTCGGCTTGATGTTGACCAGGATCTTCTTGAACGAACTCCACCAGGTGTACGGGACGGCGTAGGTGTTGTCGGCTTTCGGGAAGCCCGTCCAGTAGGTGCTGTTCGTCGGGATCGTCGTCGGAATGTTCATCATGTTGATGTAGTACATGTTCTGGATGATCTCTTTGATGATGTCCTGACCGGTCTGCAGGAACTCGGGCTTCGATTGGTCCATCGATGTCGCCTTGCTGACCAGGTCAAACACCTTCTGGTCGGTAATGCGGTCCTGATTGCCGCTCAACGCGTCGTTCGAGTCCGCGGGCAGGACGTTATCCTTGCTGATCGAGCGGAAGGCGTTGAGATAGTTCGTGTTGAAGACGCAGGCTGTGGACCAGTTCACCATGGTGGTGAGCAGCGCATTCGTGTTCTGCACCTTGGTGAATTCGCCGTTGTCCACCTGGCGGGCATTCACCTTGAAGCCGGCCTTGGTCCAGGCATCGGCGATCGAGAAGCCGACGCGCTGCATGACCTTGTTCCAGTCGCTAGGGATGACTAGTTCCACCTGCCAGGTCTTGCCGTCGGGCCCGGCATAGAAGCCGTCCGAGCCCTTCTTATAGCCCGCCGAGTTCATCAGCTTCTCGGCCTCTGCGGGATCGGCCTTCCACCAGCCGAGGCCAAAGCCCTTGGTGATCGCATCGCCCTGAGGCAGAGTGGATGCGTCCATGCCCATGTCGGTCAGCTTCTTGACCATGTCGGCGCCGAAATTCGGGTTGTAGGGCTGATAGCCGTCCGACAGCTTCAGGTCCTTGAGCCACTGCTGCAGCGGGTCGAAGAAGGCCGGGCGCGTGATCTGCGTGTCAGGCATGGGCAGGGCCGACGCTCGGAACTGGCCACTCATGGCGTTGGTGCCGACGTTAGCCAGGTCGAGCGACAGGGCCAGCGCCCAGCGCACGTTAGCGTTGTCCAGGGGCGCCTTCTGCTGGTTCATGATGATGCCATACGAGCAGGCATCGCCCATGTCATGGTACGGCAGGGTTTTGGCGAACGTCTCGACGTTCTTGTTCTGCTTCTGCGCCGCCGCGATGCTGTCGGGGCTCATGAAGGTGTCGACGTCGTACTCGTTCTTGATGAAGGCCAGGGTCCGCGTTTGCTCGTCGCCGAAGTTCTTGTACAAGACATACTTGGGCGTCGGGGTACCCAGGAAGCCCCAGGCCGAGCGCTGCCAGTCGTCGCGCCGCTGCCAGAGGTGCCACTGGCCATTGGGATCGAATGCTTTGATGGTGTACGGGCCGAGCGTGACCGGGTTGGTGTTCTTGAAGGCGGCGAGGTCGCTCTGCTTCTCGAAAACGTGCTTGGGCACGATGTTGAAGGCCGAGCCCCAGGTATAGACGCCCAGCGTGGTGACGAAGTCGTAGGCGGGGTGGATGGTCTCAATCTGAACTGTGTAGTTGTCGATTTTCTTGTAGGATTTGACGTAGGAGTCGATGGTGGGCACGCCGAAGTAGGTCAGCTTGCCTTTGCCGGCGAAGTAGGTGTCAAGGGTGTAGATGACGTCGTCGGCGGTGAACTCGGTGCCGTCGCTCCAGTAGATGCCCTTCTTCAGCGTCACTTCAAACTGGGTGTGATTGGCATCCAGCACCTTGGGCAGATCGGCGGCCAGTTCAGGATAGGATTTGCCGCTAGCGGTATCCATCTCCCATAGGTAGCCCCAGGCGAGTTCGCGGAAGCCGCGCCAGAGCGCATAGCTGCCGGAGAGCGGGTTCATGTTGTCCGGGTTGTCTGTCTTGCCGTCGAAAGTCTGGACGATGAGGGTTTCACTGCGCGGCGTGCCGACATCGGTCATCGCGCCGTTGCCACCGGAGGTCGCTCCCCCTCCGCCGGTGGTCGCGGTAACGTTGGCACCCCCGGTGCCGGTATTCGGGTTAACCGTGGTCGGCGTGGCGGCGTCTGGATCTGCACAGGCGGCGACCAAGCTCATCACCATGACTGCCAGCAGCAGAACCCGCACCAACCGATACATCTTAGCCATGATCGATACCTCCTCCTGTGGAAAGCACATTGCTCGCAATCGTAGTCTGGAGACGCCGGCATCCGCGGGTCCTAATACCTGGGCGGCATGCAGGACACAACTGCCTCTTCGTTGGGTGCTTATCTCATCGGATCTTTCCTCCTATTCGGTGTGCCGTTCATCGGTTCGTTCCCGTTTCCATCGGGGGTTCCCCGGAATCGATCCGCCGGATCCGCAGACGGAATGATCGGCGACGGAGCAGTGGCCGCTGGAAACTCCCGTGCGGGTGTAGTCCGGGCATTACTATCCTTGCCGGGGCCGGCCCCCAGCGACGGGTCGCCCATCCGCACTGCCTGTAACGCCTCCAGCAGCCGTTCCGGTGGATCGGTCTTGCTGATGAAGGCATCGGCCCCCGCCTGCAGAACGGCGAGCTCGACCTCTGTGCGCCCACTAAGGGCGATAATGTGCAGCCCCGGCCACATGGCGTGGAGTGCGGGCACCAGAGTGGTGGCTTGGGCTGCCACCATGCCCCAGTCGAGCAGCAGCAACTCCGGTTGCGCCGCCCGTATTTGGGACCAGAGATCGGCAGCATCGGCGACTTCACCCACCACGTGCATGCCCAAGGCATCGGTGACGAGGAGTCGTAATGCCGAGCGAACATCCGCACGCGGCTCCGCCAGCACCACACGCGCAGGATGGATCTCGTTCATCAGATGCATGGCTCCCTTCGTTGCCGGCGGCCGTGCGGCATCGTCTCTTACCGCAGAATCGTCGATTTACTGCTACTACCATACATCGGAATAACCCTACGGGCATCAGTCAGCTAACCACACTCTGTATGAATTTCGTACCGGTCAAATGACCGATAAAGGGTATCCGTCATCCGTACAAAACCTATATCATTCACTGGACTAAATGACGCTGAACCGCCAGCGCGACCGCCTCCGTGCGGGTGGCAACCCCTAGCTTGGCCAGGATATTACTCACATGGGTTCGGATCGTGGAGAGGCTGAGGGTCAACTGCTCGGCGATGGCCGCGTTGCTCATTCCCTTGACCATTAGCGCCAGCACCGCGCGCTCGCGCTCGGTCAACTCGGTGCCGGGCGGCCCTGCATGGGCGACAGCGTGGAGCAGCGCGGGCATGGCTTCCGGGGCCAGTGTTGGATGCCCTGCCTGCGCCGCCCGGATGGCCGCCACTAGTTCATCGGCTCCCACGTTCTTGAGCAGGTAGCCGATCGCTCCGGCCTGGATGACGCGCCGTAACAACTCGTCATCCTCGAAACTGGTTAGGGCGATTACCTGAATGGCCGGGGACTGGCGCCGGATGACTTCGGTTGCCCTGGCCCCATCCATGTCCGGCAGCAGCAAGTCCATCAGCACCACGTCGGGCTGCAACTCCGCGCACAGACGGATCGCCTCCTCAGCATTGCCTGTTTCGCCGATGAGCTCCAGATCGTCGTAGACACTGAGCATAGCCGCCAGGCCGCGGCGCACCATCAGGTGGTCGTCGACAAACAGTACCCGAATCAGATCCGGCATCACAATCCTACCTACTAGCCTTGCCACTGTACCCTGATGCATGTGC
Organism: Chloroflexia bacterium; assembly: GCA_025927935.1. Next base: position 5,558 of record JAICKM010000283.1, read on the forward strand.
CCGCGCCCGGCGCGCTCTCAACGGTCAGGGTGCCCCCGATTGCCGCGACTCGCTCGCGCATGATGCCCAGCCCGAGGTGATCGGCGGTGACGCGCTGTGCGTCGAAGCCCCTGCCGTCATCCTGAATAGAAAGGTCCACCCGGCCTAGCTGTTGGTCCAGGGTGATCGTGACTTTGCCGGCCGCAGCGTGCTTGGCGACATTGTTCAGCGCCTCCTGCGCGACCCGATAGAGGTTGGTCCGCACGTCGAGCGGCAGGGGGGCGACCTGGCGCCCCCGTGGGTCATGCACCGTCAGCACCACGGGAATGCCGATTTTGCCCATCAGCGCGTCAGCGGTTTGTTGCAGCAGGTCGCTGAGTCGGGCCTCGTCCAGTGCCGCCGGGCGCAACTCCCGCAGTAAGGTGCGCATCTCCGCCAGCGCACCACGGGTCAGCATACGCAGATCTTCCAGGTGCTGGCGCGCTTTGTCCGGATCCCGCGCCCAGATGCGCGGCAGCACCTCGGCAATCAGGCTGGCGGAAAAGAGCATCTGGGTCACGGCATCATGCAGATCACGCGCTAGGCGTTGCCGCTCCTGCAACACAGCGGCCTCCTGCGCCTGTTCGTACAGGATGCGCAACTCGGCGGCCCGCGCTTCGACCCGGCGATCGAGATCCTCACGAACCCGCCGCAACTCTTGCTCAAGCTCCAAGGACCTTGAAATATCTCGGGTTGCCGAGTCCAGGTTGATGATCTTTTCATCCTCCCGGCTCCATCCATCACCTTGGGAATAATTATTCAAATCTGAAAAGCTATTCACCATGAGGATATTATACTACCGCATATACCCGCTGACCAAAAGGACCCGGAAGAATTAGCGGCAGAATTACCGGCAGGACGACCCTGCTGCGCGACTTCCAGTCAGCACGGAGTGGTGTTATACTGAGGGAGGGAAGTAGCAGCGACACTGCTGAGAGGATTGATGAGCAGATCAGGGCAGGCAGCGTTCGGAGAACTGCTAAAGCGTTACCGCCAGGAAGCCTGGCTCACGCAGGAGGCACTAGCCGAGCGCGCTGGTGTAAGCACGCGGAGTATTCGTGCTTTAGAGCAGGGCGGGAGCACCCCGCACCAGGATACGGCCCAGCGGCTGGCCGCCGCTCTCAGATTGGTGAGCGAGGAGCGCGAACAGTTTCTGAAGGCGGCGGCCCCGGCTCCGCGCCGGACTGCCCGCCGTGGCGGTGTACCGGCTGGTGTTGCTGCCGTACTACCTGCCGAACCCGCGTTCGCAGGTGACGCGCGCAAGGACGGCCAGAGCATAGCGACCAACAGCGCTTCGCACCCCCCAGCGCCGGCCCGGTCCGACCTGCCCATGCCACCCACTGCCCTGATTGGGCGGACAGCAGAATTGACAGCGCTAGTGGCACTGCTGCGGCGAGATGATATTCGGCTAGTGACCGTCACCGGGCCAGGCGGCGTGGGGAAGAGTAGGCTGGCTGTGCACGCAGCCGAAGCGTTGCGGCCGTTCTTTATGGACGGAATCGTCTTTGTCTCCCTGGCACCGCTCAAGGATGCGAACCTCGTCCTGGCTGCAATAGCGGCAGCGTTAGGGTTGCGGGAGTTGGGTACGCAGCCGCTGCTTAGTAGTCTGGCGGCCTATTTGCGCGGCAAACGTCTGCTGCTGCTGCTGGACAACTTCGAGCATCTAGTTGATGCCGCCTCGGATATCGCCGCATTGCAGCGCATGTCCGCCCAGCTGAAGGTGCTGACCACCAGTAGGGTGCCGTTACGCCTGCAAGGTGAGCAATTGTTCCCAATAGTGCCGCTGCCGCTACCCGACCCCGAGCAGCCGCCGTTACACGTGCTCACTGCCCAGACCGACGCGGTGAGTCTGTTCGTGCAGCGGGCTAGGCTGGCAAAACCCACTTTTGCGCTGGACGAATCGAACGTGGCCGCCGTAGTGGCGATTACCCGGCAACTGGATGGGCTACCCCTGGCAATCGAACTCGCCGCCGCACGGCTCGCGGTATTGTCTCCGCAGGCGCTACTGGAGCGCTTAGCGCATCCGCTTCGTGTGCTCAAGGGTGGGCCTCGTGATTTGCCCCTGCGCCAGCAATCCCTGCGCGACACGATAGCCTGGAGTTATAACCTGCTTTCGGAATCCGAACAGGTGCTATTTCGCCGGCTATCGGTTTGTGCGGGAGGTTGTATGGAGGAAGCGGCCGACGCGATCTGCCAAGCGGTGCAGGAAGCATCAGCGGCGACGATGGTTGAGGGGGTGCGCGACGGTTTGCTGTCGATGGCTGAAAAGAGTCTGCTTCAGGTGGAAGAACAGGTGCCGGTCGGGGCGCGGTTCAGGATGCTGGAGACTATCCGCCAGTATGGTCTGGAGCAACTGGAGGCCGCCGGTGAAGCGGACATGGTGGGCCGCCGGCATGCCGCCTACTATCTGGGGTTTGCCGAAGAGGCCGTGCCGTATTTGAGCAGCGCTGCACAGCTTGAATGGTTGGAAAGGCTTGACCGCGATCTCGACAATCTGCGCATGGCCTTTACCTACTGTCTGGAACGGGCGTCTGCCGGAGACCCGTTGATCGAACAGGGTTTACTCGTCGCGGGGAAGTTGTATCCCTACTGGCATTTGCGCGGGCGCTACTCAGAAGGGCTGCTGTGGCTGCAGGCATTACTCACCGCGCCCTCTCTATCCCGGCCCAGTGCCGGACGCGCCCGTGCGCTCCAAACCTCCGCTTCTTTGAAAACGTCTGTCGGAGATCGCATTACCGCGTATGCGCAGAGCTACGA
>JAICKM010000221.1 GCA_025927935.1 Chloroflexia bacterium
ATAAGTGTAGCCATTGGATTCCGCTCAACGTCGACCGCTGGCCGGACGATGTTCGGCTGTCGGATATCGAGCACCGATTCATCTGCCAGGCCTGCGGCAAGCGGGGTGCGTGGGCGCAGCGGGCCGGAGGGCAGTGGAAAAGATCCCTTAGCGAGGCAGAAAGACGCGGGGGCCGGCGGACTCCGGCCCCCGCGTGACGCGGGATGTCATCAGCTTTCAGCGGACAGCGCCGCCCGATCCTGAAGCCGGTAGACGAACTTCAGGCCCGACCAATTTTCGTCCACGGCACAGACCTTCACATCCACCAGTCCGTGCCGCAGGCCCAGCTCGCGGATCCGGTTCTCCGACAGATCCGTGGCGATGCGCGCGGCGCGTTTCGGCCAGGAGATCCACAGCGCACCCGCCGGGGCCAGAGCCACCTTGAGCCGGGGGAACCAGCCCGCCAAGTCCGCGGACTCGCGGCTAAAGAGTTGGATGAAATCCAACGCGCTCTCCGGCGCGGCGAGTAGCGTCACACCCGCCGGCAGCGGACCGAGCAGCGCCAGGTAGGCCGCGGGCGCGTTGAGCAACAGAACGCGCATCCCAGCCTTGATACCCAGCTTTTTGAGGAGTGGCGTTTTGGAATAGCCGGCCTGGGTCATAGCGGCGGGTAGGGAAAGCGCCCCGTGGGGCGGCCCCAATTAGCGGCTGTCACTTCCGCAGCTCAGATGCGGGCTGCGTCAACCGCATGATAAGGTCCTCGACCACAGAGAGATCGAAGGGTTTGCGCAAGTAGACGGTTATTTCGGGCCGGCCATCGCCAGGCGGGGGGGCGCCGGCACTAATCAGGACGACGGGCAAGTCCGCGAGGGTTGCGTCGGCGCGAAGGGCCGCCAGTAATTCCGTCCCGGTCATTAGCGGCATCATGATGTCGCTAATGATCAGATCGAGCGGTTCCTGCCGGGCGACCGCCAGCGCCAGGCGGCCATTTGTCGCCTGGCGCACTTCGTGACCCGCCTCGGCCACCACCTCCACCAACAACTCCAACAGGGCGGGGTCGTCGTCCACGACCAGCACTTTAGCCATCAAGCTGCTCGTCTTCGCCGGCCTGGGGGGCCGTGTTAAGATCGCGGCCGGTACCGGGCCGGGAAACAGATTGGTTTTGTAACTGGCGGGTAATGCCGGCCAGCATGCCGGGATCCGATTCGCCCCGCTCCCGGATCGTTAATCCGGTCGCACTGTCGATGGTATACTGCCGGAGTGTACGATCATGGTCCGAGTCGCGCATCTTGATCACTGCGAGAATCCGGTACAGGGTGGCCTGGTACGTCACATAGCGCAGGATCAGCAAGTTCTCACAAATCAGGGCCAGCGCAGAGTCCCCTACTTCCAATTCCGCCGTGCCCACAGTGGAGATCTCCCGCGGCAGCACCGCGGTCATGCCTTGCTGGCGTACATAGGCGTGCAGCGCGGTCACATAGTCGGCCCACCGACGGGTCGAGGCGGTGGCGCGCTCCAGTTCGTCCACTGAATCGATTACCAGCCGTTGCGTTCCCGTGCGCGCCACTGTCTGCACCACCAGGTTTGCCATCTTATCGGGATCGAGCTCCACCGGTGGTACGGTATACACGGTGAGTAGCCCTGAGGCCACATGCCGGTCCAGATCGAATCCAAATACCCGTGCCTTGGCCAACAACTGGGCCTGGCTTTCCTGAAAGCCGAGGAACAAGCCAGGTTCGCCACGCTCCAAACCGGCGGCCAGGTATTGGAGACTGAGCAGCGTTTTACCCGTGCCGAAACTACCGGCCAGCATCGTCGTCGAGCCCATAGGCAAGCCTCCCGCCAGCATACTGTCCAGCGCGGGCAAGCCGAAGGACCGGCGAACCGCCTGCGCCGCGGAGGCGAGCGGGGGATCGCTCTGTCCAATCACAGTCTCCAGGCGCGGATAAACCTCCCAGCCCGCCGTCGTTAACTGGTAACTGTGCAACCCCGGCAGGTGGGCCATCCCGCGCAACTTGCGCACTTCCAGGTAACGCCGGTGCTGCACCCCAGCCAATTGATTATAGAGGCCCAGCAGACCGTCCGCCGTGGTGAACGCACCAAAGGATTCAGTATCGTCAAGAGACCGTTCGACAGTTACGACTATCGTGATGCCTAACAGGTTAAGCTGCGCCGAGAGCTTATACAGAAAGGCGCGGATGTTACGCGCCGACTCGGTCTCCGTCTCTAGAGCGCGAAAGCCGTCAATAACGATAAGCCCGGCCTCATACTGGCGGGCCTGCTGCACAATCGCCGTCGCCATGGCGTCCAGGCCCTGCTCTAAAAAAGCCTGCAACGAAAGAATCTGCAGGCTTTCGCCCAGGACTGCCGGGTCAAAGAACTTGAAACCTTCCATATGCGCGATCAATTTTTCGTGCGGCTCAGAGAGTACGCTGAAGAACAGGGCTTTGCGGCGGGTGGTGGCGGCGGAAGCGACCCAGGCAAAGCATAGTTGTTGGGCCAGGATCGTTTTACCGGTGCCGGGGGCCCCGGCGATCATGAGCAGCATGCCACGCGAAAGCCCGCCGCCGAGTACGGGATCGAGACCTGGAACATTGGTGGGTATGATTTCCAGCGCCATAATGAACAGACTCCTGATTCCAGATCAAAGGGGCTAAGTCAAGGGACCCAAGCGGCACCGGTGGAATGGTTAGGGATTTACTACAGCAGGATACAGGCCATGCTCAACCGTAAGGGGCTACGGCGCCGCCAACCAGCCGTCTACCGTCCAGAACTCCACCACATCGGGGACGAGCAGGGTGGGATCGGTGCCGTCGGGGCGGAAGGCCCAGAGGCCCGCTGCGCTGGGGGCCGTCACCGGTGGCCCGCCCACTTCGCTCGGCCCGCGGATCGCCAGGATGCGGCTGCCGTCGTGGCTGAGCGCCGTATTGCGAATCCAGGCGTAGGGGTCCGCCGCGCGGCTCAACAGATGCAGCGCCCCGGCAGGCAAGCCGCCCGCCCCGGCCTGCGCGCCGCCCACCGGTACGCTGTAGAGGCCCAGGTCGCCGTGCCCATCGGGCGCCAGGTAGAGGCTATAGCGCCCTTTGGCGGCGAAGCCGAGCCAGTCCGCCGCGAGGCCGGACGCGGTGCTGAGCCGCACCCCGGCGAATTGCCCACTATCGCCGATCAGGAGACTATCCACGCGCAGGCCCGGCCCCAGCCCCAGATCCGGCCCCGCCGTCTGCCATGAGGCGACGAGACTACCGGGGCGCTGGGGTGGGGCGGCGGTTCCATCGCGGCCCGCCGGGGGCCGGTTGAGGCTACGCAGGTCACTGACCCGCACTACTGGCTGCCCCGGCGCCTGCGCGATATATGGCAGCGCGCCATTCGCCGCAGGCGGCAAAAAGGCTTCCTGGAACGAGAAAGGCGCGCTGCCGGCTTCCTGGGGATCCACAGCATAGGTGCCGGCGATAAGATAGCGGCGTACCGGATTCGGGCTGCTCGCCAGGCTGCCGTCCGCGCCAGTGAGCGAATAGACTACCAGCCGATCCACCAGGCGCTGGTCTTGCAGCGTGCGCACCTGGTAGGTCAGGAACTGACCGTCCGGGCTGAAACGGGCACTCCTGATGCTGCCCACTTCGGTCTGGAGAATGCGGGGTTGGGCGCCGGTGGGGCCGGCCAGCAAGAGAGTCGTGGCTAGCCCGTCGCTGCGCGGGGTGAGCGAGGTGGATGTCAGCAGCAGGCCGTTGCCGTGCGGATCGGCGGCGAGCACGGGGCCGGGGATGGGGTAGATCTGCTGGGTGGTGAGGTCGTAGTAGCTCCAATGGGTGCCCAGCACCCACCAGAAGCCTCGGCCGTCGTCGCGGAAGCGCACCGGGTTGGGGGCCGGATCGGCGATCGGGGCGATGGGTACCTGGTGGACTTCCCCGGTGGTCAGATCGAGCACGTACAACTCGTGGCGACCGGGCGGCAAGGGATGGAAACGGTAAATCGTGTAGACAGCCCAGCGCCCGTCCGGCGACAGGGCGTGCAAGGAGATATCCGGACCACCGGGAAACTGCCGGGGGTGCAACCCATCGGCGCCGACCCACCAGAGGCCGGCGTCGATGCCGCGCTCCACGCGATAGACGATGTACCCGGCGCGGCGCCGCGCGTCGAGCAGTTGCTGCATATCCACGGCCTGGGGATCGAGATCGAGCATGGCGCGCAGGGCCACAGCCACATCCCACCAGTTCCCGGCCTGTCGTGCGGCCACCGTGGCGGCCTGGTCCGCCTGCAAGCGCGTCTGGAGCAGGGTTAGCTCTTGCAGCCGGCGCGGGGCGTCGGCAATGTTGCCCGCAATGTGGTATCCGGCAATGGCCGCCGCCCAGCGATGATCCTGGCGGGCGATCTCGGCCTGGCGGTAGGCATTCCACTGGCGGTCGCGCCCACCCCACCAGGCGCTGAAAACCGCCAGCGCCACGAGGAGCACGACAATCCCCGCCCCCACCCACGGTTCCCGCCCGGCCAGGAAGCCGCGCCAGCCAGACGGAGCCGCCGCCGGGCCGGCAGATCCCGCTACGGGCAGCGTGCAGTCCAGCGGTTCTCCGCATTCCAGACAGAACACCGCCCCCGCGCGGTTCACGGCTGCACAGTACGGACAACGGAAGGTCATCAGCGCAATCCCCACTATACCCTTGCCGATAATACGCAGCGGCGCCGGTTTCAGTTTTGCCCCAATCAGAAAAGATGACGGAATTTTCATACAAGACAACGCATTTAACATGGCGAGATTGACAGGCGATTTAGCGCGATCTGACCTTACCGGCCTGGGTGAGATTCGGGAAGGATCGTGTATAATAGGCGCAACTAGTACTCGCCACCTGCGTTGAAGGGAGTCCTCGCCATGTACGCCACTATCCTCGCGGGGGGCGGCGGATCGCGCCTCTGGCCGCTCAGCCGTAACAACACCCCCAAGCAACTCCTCACCCTGGTGTCTCCCCGTTCGATGTTGCAGGAAACGGTGGATCGCCTGACCCCCCTGATGCCCCCGGAGAACATCGTGATCGTGACCGGGGAGAAACACGCCGATCAAGCTCGCGCCCAGCTCCCGGAGGTGCCGCCCGGAAATATCGTGGTGGAACCCGCGGCGCGAGGCACCGCACCCGCCATCGGCCTGGGCCTGCTGCATATCATCCGCCTGGCCGCCGCGCGCGGCGAAACCGATCCGGTGGTCGGCTCTTTCCACGCCGACCATGTGATCACCGATGTGCCGGAGTTCCAGGCCGTGGTGCGCGACGCGGCGGTGGTGGCGGAGAGCGGCTGCATCGTCACGCTTGGTATCACACCGGACTACCCGCACACCGGGTACGGCTACATCGAACGCGACGGCGAGATGGTCGACAACACGAACCGTCCGGCGTATCGCGTGGCCCGCTTCGTCGAGAAGCCACCGCTCGCGGTGGCCCAGGAATATCTGACCACCGGGCGCTATAGCTGGAACAGCGGCATGTTTATCTGGAAGCTCTCGACCATTATGAACGAGTTCGAGCGCTATCAGCCGGAGCTTTCCCGGCGGCTCAGCGAGATCGGCACGGCCATGGACGAGCCGGAGTTTGCCGAGGCCCTGCCCCGCCTCTGGCACGGCATCCGCACCGAGACTATCGACGTGGGCATCGCCGAAAAGTCGGATCGCATGGCCGTCATCCCGGCAGACTTCGGCTGGAGCGACGTGGGCGACTGGTCGGCGGTGGCCGATATGCTGGCCGCCAAGGAGTGCGACGAGGCGCAGAACGCCGTGCGTGGCTTGCACCTGGGCATCCAGACCAGCCACTCGCTGATCTACGAAACGACCGAGGGCAAGCTGATCGCCACTATCGGTATGAAGGATGTGGTGATCATCGACACGCCCGATGTGCTCCTGGTCTGCGCCCGCGACAGAAACCAGGATGTGAAAAAAGTGGTGGAGGATCTGCGCGCCCGCGGTGGCTCCCGCTACCTGTAGTCCCAAGGACCCAGGATTAGCGACGAGGGCGGCCCGATGGCCGCCCGCGTTGCGGTCCGGTCTGGGGGGTTGGCAGGCTAGCCCCGGATGGCGCTGTAGGGGCCGGTTTCAAACCGGCCCCCGCCTCCATCGCGCTGTAGGGGCCGGTTTCAAACCGGCCCGCGGCGGCACCGCAACGATTTCTCCATCCGGCGGCCGGGGAGGTGAGGCAGCCGGCGGGTTTGAAGCCCGCCCCTACACCGGCCGAGGAGGCCGGCGACAGGCCAAATGCCTGGAGCCGTGCAGCGGAGGTGAATGCCGCGTTGCAGATCGGCATCATGGGGCGCCACCGCCTGGGCAGCGAGGGGCAGGACAGTGGGGCAGCCGGTTGGCTGCCTCACTGGGGGTATACACTGTCACGCGGCGTTTAGCTGCGGCATACCGAGAGCAGCAGATCGACGCCGTCCAGCTTCTCTTCCTGGGTGAAGGCGCCCGCGGGCGGGGCGGCAGCCTCCAGGCGCAGGCTGAGCGTTTCCTGCTGTACGTAGTCGCCGAAGCGGGTCAGGGCCGCCGCCAGCCGGGCGGCCTGGCCGTTGCCGTCCCGCACCTGGTAGGTCGTGGTGATGCGGTCGCTGATGGCGAAGCCCGCCGACTTGCGCATCTCGTTGACCAGGCGCACCAGGTCGCGGGCCACGCCTTCCTGGCGCAGGTCTTCGGTCAGTGTGGTATCGAGCGCCACCACCAGGCCCTTCTCCTGCTCCACGACATAGCCTTCCTTCTGCTTCGTCTCGACCAGCACCTCGTCGGGACTCAGCACCAGCGGCTCGTCCTCACCCGGCATATCCAGGCTAATGACCTGGCCCGCGCCGACACGGGCGGCGACTTCCGCCGGGTCGAGCGCCTGCAACGCGGCGCGCACCGGTCCCAGGCGCTTGCCCAGCTTCGGCCCCAGCACCGGCAGGTTCGGCTTGATCACATAACTGACCAGTTCCGCTGGGTCCTCGACCAGCGCCAGGCGCTTGATGTTCAGTTCCTCCAGCACCTGGTCGCCGTGGGTGCGCAGCGCCTCGGCTTCGTCGTCGTTGCGCACATGCACCACGATCTCGCGCAGCGGCTGGCGCACCTTGAGCCGGGTGCGGGCGCGGGCCGCGCGGCCCAACTCCACCCCCTTCTCGATCAGCGCCACGTCGGCCATCAGCGCCGGGTCGATCAAGCGCGCGTCGGCTACCGGGTAGGGCGCCAGATGGACGCTCTCTGGCTGCGCGGGATCGACACCCGCCACCAGGTTCTGGTACAGCTCCTCGGCCAGGAAGGGCACGATGGGCGCGATCAGTCGGGTGAGCGTGGTCAGCACCTCGTAGAGCGTCCAGTAGGCGCCCCGCTTGTCGGCGTCGTCCTCGCTCTTCCAGAAGCGGCGGCGGCTGCGGCGCACATACCAGTTCGACAGGTCGCTGACGAACGCTTCCACGTCGCGCGTGACGGAGGCGCTGTCGAACGCGTCCAGGCTCTTGCGCGTGTCGCGCACCAGTTCGTGCAGTCGCGAGAGCACCCAGCGGTCCAGTTCGCTCCTTTCGGCCACCGGCACCGGCGTGCCCTGCGCCGGGTCGAACCCGTCGAGGTTGGCGTAGGTGACGAAGAAGCTATAGGTGTTCCAGAGCGTGAGCAGGCGGCGCACCACTTCCTCGGCGATGCCGTAGCCGAAGCGCAGGTTGACCTTGACGTTCTGCCCGGCGTAGATCCAGCGCATCACATCGGCGCCCATGCGTTCCGCCGCCGTATTGAACTCGATGGCGTTGCCGTGGCTTTTGTGCATGGGCCGGTCGTGCTCGTCGTGGACCTTCTCGTAGACCAGCACCTGCTGGTAGGGCGCGGTATCCTCCAGCGTCACCGACATGAAGAGCATGGCGTAGAACCAGAGGCGGATCTGCTCGCGCATCTCCGTAATCCAGTCGGCGGGGAACCACTCTTCCCAGTACGCGCGCCCCGGCCCGTCGCCCAGGTATCCCAGGGTGCTGAAGGGGATGATCCCGGCGTCCAGCCAGCAGTCGCCCACCTCGGTTACGCGCTTGACGGGCGCGTTGCACTTTTGGCAATGGACTTCGACGGCGTCGATCCACGGGCGGTGCAGTTCCGGCAGGGCATCCACTGCCTCCGGGTTCACGGCTATGGCGCGCAGTTCTTCGACGGAGCCGGGCTGCGTCACTTCGCCGCAGGCGTCGCAGACATAGAACGGCAGGGGCAGGCCCCAGTAGCGTTTGCGCGAGATGCACCAATCGCGCATGTTGAGCAGCCAGTCCTGCATACGCTTGCCCGCTTCTTCGGGATACCACTTGACTTTGGCCGCCGCCGCCTTCATGCGCGGGCGGATCTCGTCCGCCGCGATGAACCACTCGGTGACGACGCGGAAGACCAGATCGGTGTGGCAGCGCCAGCAAACCGGGTAGCGGTGCGTGTATTCCTCGACGTGGTACAGATAGCCCTTATCGCGCAGGCCGGCGAAGATCGTATCGGCCACTTCGAGCGCGTTGTGCCCGACCAGCGGGCCATAGCCGGGCACATAGTCGCCCGTTTCGTTGATCGGCACCAGCACCGGCAGGTCGTTGGTCTTGCTCAGCTCGAAGTCCTCGGCGCCACAGCCGGGCGCGATGTGGACCACGCCCACGCCCTCTTCCTCGCCGACATCCTCCCAGGGGATCACCCGGTGGGTCACGCCCTGCTGGGCGGGCAGTTCGTCAAACGGCCCGGCGAAGGTCAGCCCGACCAGGTCACGGCCCTTGACCGTGCCCAGCAGTTCATAGGCGCCCTGTAGACGGCCCAGCGTGCCCTTCGACAGGTAGTAGACGTAGTCACCCTGGCGCACCCGCGCATAGTCCAGGTCGGGATGCACCGCCGCCGCCACGTTAGCTGAGAGCGTCCAGGGCGTCGTGGTCCAGAGCAGCAGCCATTCGCCCTCGTGGCCGGGGCTGGTCAACGGCTGGCGGATAAACACGGCGCGGTGGGTCCGCTCCTGATAGGAGTCGAGCATTTCGTGCTGCGAGAGCGAGGTGCCGCAACGCGTACACCAGGGCATCGAGCGGGTGCCCCGGTAGAGCCAGCCGTTCTCGCGGCACTTCTTCAGAAAGTGCCAGATGTAGCGGATGTTGGTATCGGTGTACGTGTAGTACGAGTTGTCCCAGTCCATCCACTGCCCCAGGCGGATCGACTGCTCGGTCTGTACGGCGGCGTATTTCAGCACGCGCTCCTTGCAGGCCCGCGCGAAGTTATCCAGCCCGAACGCCTCGATGTCGCGCTTCGAGTTGAAGCCCAGCGCCTTCTCAACCTCGACCTCTACCCACAGGCCCTGGCAGTCAAAGCCGTTCTGGTAGCGCTGCTTCTGGCCCTGCATGGCGTGGTAGCGCTGGTAGACATCTTTATAGGTGCGGCCCCAGGCATGGTGTACGCCCATCGGATTATTGGCCGTGATCGGCCCATCGAAGAACGACCAGCGCGGGCCGTTCTCGTTCTGCCGCACAAGTTTCTCAAACGTGCGGTGCTCCCGCCAC
>JAICKM010000123.1 GCA_025927935.1 Chloroflexia bacterium
GCGCGAGTGGAGCACGTGCTGGAAGAGTTGCAGCACGTCGGGCCGCCCGGCATCGGGGCGCGCGACCTGCGCGAGTGCCTGCTGTTGCAACTCGACCACATGGTCGAGGAGCAGGATGAGCCGGAACCGCCGCATGTCCGCGCCATCATCAGCGAGCACCTGAACGAACTCGGCACCCATAAGTACGGCTACATCGCCCAGAAACTGGGCGTCACCTCCGACGAAGTGGCTGCCGCCCGCGACTTCATCAAGGCCCACCTGACCCCCTATCCCGTCATGGAAGCCGCCGATTTCCAGACCTGGGGCAGCCCCTCGCGCGCCCAATATGTCTCACCGGACGTGGTGATCAAGCTGGAAGAGGGCGAGTTCGCCATCGAGGTGATGGAGTCGCGCCGGTTCTTCATGCGCCTCAACCCGATGTACAACCGCCTGGCCGCCGAACTGCGCGGCAAAGAGCAGCACTACTCCGACGACGAGAAACGCCATATTCAGCAGTATGTGGCGCGGGCCAAGCTGTTCATGTCGAACATCAACCAGCGCCGTGAGACAATGCTGCGCATCGCTCGCGTGCTGGTCGAAGTCCAGGAAGACTTCCTGCGCCACGGCGTGCGCCACCTGCGCCCGCTGACCCGCGCCCAGGTGGCCGAGCGCACGGGCCTGCACGAGTCGACCGTCAGCCGGGCCACGGCGGGCAAATACGTCATGCTGCCCAATCGCCAGGTCATCCCCTTCTCCGACTTCTTCACGGCGTCGTTGAGCATCAAAGACGTGATGAAGGAGATCATCGTGCGCGAGGGCCGCCCGCTCACCGACCGCGAGATCGTCAGCTTGCTGCGCGACGAGGGGATCCGCGTGGCGCGACGCACGGTCGCCAAATATCGCAGCCAACTCGGCATCCTGCCCTCCACGCTGCGCTAGGAGTGACGGGCCTAACCCCCGGCCCCTTCCCGGCGCGGGAAGGGGAGATGCGCGGCGGGTAGGCCCGTCGTCGCCTCAAACAGCGACTCCTGCCCCGCTGGAAACGGCTGCGCTCAGGCCGGTTCCGGCCGCTACCGGGCCGCAGGCGCGGTAGCCCTGGTTGTGCCACTCATGGACGATGTGGCGCATCAACAGGGCGCAGTCGAAGACGGCGCTGCCCGCCGGGAAGAGAGACCGGTCGGCGAAAAAGCTCGACTCCACCCGGTCCACAGCCAGGGCTTCGATCCGCCAGTTCGCCGTCCGCAATTCGAGACCGGCCACGCGGCGGGCGTCTGCGGTGGGCGAGTAGCCGAGCGCACCGGGCCGGAAAAAGGCCGACGCCGCCGCGATGGATGGGAACACAGAGTCCGGAGGCAGCGCCGGAGCCAGGCCGCCTTCCACCAGCACATGGGTCCGACCGTCGTCGCTGTCGAGCGCGACCCGGTAGCGGTCCTGCGCCTCCATTACGGCAAAGGTCGCGTGCGTGTGGATACCGGGGAAGATGCGCCCGCCCGCCCACGTGTTGAAAGGGCGGTTGGTGTCGCGACGGGGAATATAGACCCCTTCGCGCGGCTGCCCATCCTCGTCCCAGACCACCGCGATGCGGTGCGCGGCGTTTTCCGAGGTCAGCCCTATCCAGGCAGGCACGCCGCGCGGGCGGACGGCTTCCAGGCGAATCAGGCAGATCCCGGCGATGCCGAACCCGCCGATGAGCTTGGGCCGGAAGGGGGCGGGCAGCAGCCGCGCCAGCACTTGCGGATCGACGCGATAGTTTACCAGAATACGGCGGGCGATGACGCCCTGGATCACGGGAATCTTCATTGCGGGTTCCTCCTCATCTTAACTGGTGAATAACATCACACCGGGCACGCATGGACCACTATCGGGCAGTTCCCCGCCGGGCGCAGAGTCACGCGGGCATCGGGCACCGGGGGCGGGCCGTCTGCCGCGAAGCGCACCCGCCCGGCCAGCGTCGCCAGCAGCAGGTGCATCTCCAGCAGGGCGAAGTGCTGGGCCAGGCAGACGCGCGGCCTGACCCCGAAGGGCAGGTAAGCGTAGCGCGGCAGGGCGGCGGCAAAGTCCGTTGTCCAGCGCTCCGGCTGGAAAGCCGCCGGCGCGGGAAAGATCTCGGCATTACGTTGGATCGCCGCGATGGGCACGATGATGATCCCGCCGCGGGGGATGCGGCAGCCGGGCAGATCCACGGGGCGCCGGGCCACCCGGCCCAGCATCCAGGCCGGCGGGTAGAGGCGCAACGTCTCGTCGATCACGGCGCGGGTATAGGGCAGGTGCGGCAGGTCGGCGGGCGTGGGCAGGCGGTCGCCCAGCACGGCAGCGACCTCCGCGCGTAGGTGGGCGGCCACGGCAGGGTGTCGGGCCAGCAGGTCACAGCACCACGTCAGCGCATTGGCCGGCGTTTCATGCCCGATCAGTAGGAACATGCGCATTTCATCGGCGATGGCGGCGTCGCTCCACCCGGCCCCCAGCAGCGCGCCCAGCAGATCGTCGCCCGGACTCCCTGCTGCCCGGCGGGCCGCGATCAGCACGCCGGTCTGCTGCCGGAACCGGCGCAAGGCGGCGCGCGTAGGGCGACTGGCGCCGCCCGGCCAGGCCGCCGGGAGCGGTAGCAACCGCCGGGTAGCCGCGCCGATCTGCTCAACCGCGGTGGCGATAACAGGGGCCAGAGCATCCAGCGTGAGCGCGTCCAGGCCGAACAGCACCGCGCCGGTGATGCGCAAGGTGAGCCGGTGCAGCGCCGGGGCCAGGTCGAGTGTGCCGTCTGCGGGCCAACTTGCTGCCGCCTCCGCGGCATAGCGGGTCATCGTCGTGGCATAGGCCGCCAGGCGGCGGGGCTGGAAAGTCGGGGCCAGCACCCGGCGGCGGGTGCGGTGGTCCGGGCCTTCGTTGTTCAGCAACCCCCGGCCCATGATCGGCGCCAGGGCCTGGTGAACCAGCGGGCCTTTGTCGAACGCCGCCGCGTGCGTAACCAGGGCGCCGTGGATCAGATCGGGAGCGGTCAGCAGCCAGACGGGCAGCGGGCCGAGCCGCAGGCGGCCCACGCCGCCGGGTGTTCCGGCGTGGCGGGCGAGCAGGGCCAGCGGATCCTGGCGAAAGGCGGGCCAGTCGCCGGCGATCAGGTTGATCATACAAACTCCTCCTGCCGCCGGCGCCGCCCTGGCGCCCGTCAGGTCAGCAGAGGGCGGATAATGCGCGCCAGCCGCGCCAGCGTTTCCGTCGCCAGCGGCAGTTCCAGGAGCGGACCCGCCAGCGCCAGGGTATCGCGTAAAAACAGCAGCAATTCTTCGGTGGCCTGGGTTCCCGCGCTGCGGTCCTGCGTCCACACCAGCACCGTCGCCAGGTGCAGCCCATAGAGGACCGTCACCAGTTCCTCGGCCTGTGGCGTGGGGGGCGCGTCGGTGGCCCCGGCTACCACGCAGGCGAACGCCGCCCGCACCTGGTCGCGCACGGCGCCGGTGCTGCTGCCCAGCACGGCGATGCCGGACTCCGGGTTGAGCGCCGGGCCGAACAGCGCCAGCATACTGGAGCGGTAGGGCGTGAGCAGCGCCAGGTTGATGCGGATCGCCGCGTCGAAGCGGGCGGCCAGCGGCCCCGGCGCCAACGCCTGCACCTGCGTCTCCAGCTCCGAAGACAGGCGCGCATAGAGACCCAGCACAATGGCCTCTTTGCCGGCGAAGTAGTGATAGGCCAACCCCAGCGAGCACCCGGCTTCCGCCGCGATGTCGCGCATGGTCGTCCGCTCAAAACCGCGCTCGGCAAACAGCCGCACGGCGCTATCCAGGATGCGTTCGCGGGTCCGGCGACCCTTGTCGGTCAAATCTTGTGTTGGTTGATCGGGCATCGTCTCCTCATTTGTTGAACACGTTCAACAAACTGATTATAACACGAACTTGCCGGCATTACAAGCCTTTTGCCCACCAATTATTGAACGAGTTCAAAGAAGTGGTGTTGCGGAAATACAACGGACCGGACGCCGCGCGGAGGCTTAAGCCCCCGGCTACCTCTACAAAGGCCGCCTGCGCGGCCTATCGCTATGAGACCAACACATGTTAACGGACGCGCCGGGCGGTGTTGCCTCGTTGGGCAGCCCGGTTTTGACAGCCTGGCCCTGTTTGTGCTAATATGGCAGAGCAGGGCCGGGCATCGGCTCGGCCGGATAGCGATTGTGGAGAGTCACAAATGTTGCCTTTCTTCAAAAAGAAAACCCGCCAGCCCGCGGCCATCGAAACGCGGGGCACGAAGAAGACCTATGTGGTGACGGTGCGCGGGCGGCGCGAGTTGGAGTGGTTGAACAGCGACCACTGGAAGCCGCCCATCGATACGGTCGTGGAAGCCGAGGCTGAGGCGCCGATGATTAAGGTCCGCCAGGGCACCTACGGTAGCGACGGGGTGCGGCGCGACGGTCCTCCGGCGGGCGCGTACAGCGCGGTGTACGAGAAGTACCGCCATCGCGGGCTGGACGTGTATACCCGCGACGAGGCCCGCCGGCTCAACCAATGGGATACCCGCTACCCCTTCCCCGGCTTTGATCCGAAAGAGGGCAGCATTACGCTGGATATTTACAGCGAAGACTAACGCGCCCACCAGGAAGCGTATGTGCGGGTGGCAGCCGGGCATCCCTGCCCGGCTTTTTGCCGTCTGGAGTGTCAGGAACGGGCGGGCGCGTTATAGCGACAGATGTGTGCGGGCACGTAGGGAGAAGGACGAGGCTATGGAGAAAACACGCGTTGCGGTGCTGGGAGGCGGGGCGCTCGGCCTCACCGTCGCCATGCGCCTGGCCCGCCGGGGCGCGCAAGTCACGGTCATCGAAAAAGAAGGCGAACTAGGCGGGCTGGCCGCGGGCTTCCTGGTTGGCGACAGCGGCACCTACCTGGAAAAGTTCTATCACCACCTGTTCCGTTCGGACAAAGAGATCCAGAATCTCATGACCGAGTTAGGGCTGAGCGCCAAGCTGCTCTGGCTGAACCAGCTGACCGCAACCCTCTACCACGGCAAATACTACAGCACCTTCCGCGGCGTCGGCGACGTGTTGCGCTTCTCGCCGCTGTCCTTCCCGAACCGCCTGCGCCTGGGCCTGGCGACGGCCTATTTGAAAGCCGAGCCGGACTATCGCCGCCTGCGCAAGAGCACCGCCGAGCAGTGGATCAAACGCTGGATGGGCAAGCAGATCTACGATGTGCTGTTCGGCCCGTTGCTGGAATCGAAGTTCGGCAGCTATGCGTCGCAGGTAGCCACGCCCTGGTTCTGGTCGCGCATCCACTCGCGCAGCATCCAGCTGGGCTATCTCAAGGGCGGCTTCCAGCAGATTTATAACCGGCTCGGCCAAGAGATCCGCGCCGCAGGCGGCGAGATCCGCCTGAATACCGCCGTGACGCGCATCGTCCCGCAGCCGGACGGCACCATCCGCGTCGACACGGCGGATACCAGCGAGGTCTACGACAAAGTCGTGGCGACCCTGCCGACGCGGTTGTTCATGCGCCTGACCGAGGGGCTGCCGGAGGACTACCGCAAGCGCTACGACTGGGGCAACGCGCTTGGCGCCCATTGCGCCATCCTGGCCCTCGACCGCCAACTGATGGACGGCATCTACTGGCTGAACGTCAACGATCCCGGCTTCCCCTTCCTGGCGGCGGTGGAGCATACCAACATGATGCCGGCTGCCGATTACGGAGGGCGCCACCTGGTCTACCTGGGCAACTACTTGCCGATGGACCACCGCTACTTCAAGCAATCCGACGCCGCGACGCTGGCCGAACTGGTGCCCGCGCTCAAAAAGCTGAACCCGGCCTTCGATCCGGACTGGATCACCGAACATTGGATGTTCAAAGCGCCGTTTGCCCAGCCGGTGGTGACGCGCGACTATCCCGCGCATATCCCGCCGCTGACCACACCCATCCCGAATCTGTATCTCGGCAATATGTTCCAGGTCTATCCGCAGGACCGCGGGCAGAACTACAGCGTCAAACTGGCGAACAAACTGGCCGCGCTGGTCGATGTGGAGTCGGGGCGCGGCGCCGCGCCCGCGCGCCCGGTGGCCGCGGGCACCGCCGGGCGGTAGGCAGCCGGGCGAGGAGGCATATTTATTGCTAGCGCGGTGCAGTACAGCCGTTCCCGTGCGAACGGCATGTTTCCGGAGGTGTGAATAGTGAACCAAAAAGAGCTGCAAGCAGCGGGCGCGGACCTGGCCGCGCAGGCGAAAGAGGCGGCCCTGGAGGCTGCCGGGCTGCAAGAAAAGCAATCCCATTTCTGGGGCAATCTCGGCTGGCTGCTGATCGGCGCGGGTCTCGGTTCGCTGACCACTTACATGCTCGATCCCGACCGCGGGCGGCGGCGGCAGGCGCTGGTGCGCGATCAGGTGGTACACGCGCAGACAGTGGTCCGCAAGGAAGTGCCCAAGCAGATCCGCCACGCGCAGAACCGCATCCAGGGGGCACGGCACGACTTCAGCGCGCCGTTTACCCAAGACGCGGGCACGCCGGGCGCCGCCCAGGCCAATGCGGAGAGTCCGGAGTGGGAGGACAAGCATAACGACGATGGATCGCTCACGGTGCCCACGACCTGAGCCGCGTGGCCGGGGGACGTTGCGCGTGATCGATAGTGGGCCGGTTGGCCGGGGTTTGCCTCAGCCACCGGCCTCTTTGCACCGATGAGCGCGCCCGAACGGCGAGGGCGACGGGCCAGCGTGTTCGGCAGCGCGACCACCCCGCCGGGGACTCCGGCCTACGAAGAGGTGCGCCGCCTGGGCCGCCTGCTTGCAGAGGCGGGTTACGCGGTCTGCACCGGCGGCTACCTGGGCGCGATGGCCGCCGCCAGCCAGGGTGCGCGCGAGGCGGGCGGCCAGGCTATCGGCGTCACCGTGGCGCCGTGGGCCGACGCGCGCACGCCCAACCGCTGGCTCACGGAGGAAATCGCCACGACCACGCTGCATGAACGCCTGCAACGGCTGCTGGAAAGCGACGTGCTGCTGGGCGTGAGCGGCGGCGTGGGCACGCTGGCCGAGGTGACCCTGGGCTGGAATCTGCGCCAGAAGGGTGCCACGCGGGCGCCCCTGATCTTGATCGGCCCACAATGGCGGCGGGTGGTGGCGGCGCTCGCCGAGGCGCTGAGCATCCCGCCCGCCGACCTGGCCCTGCTAACGCTGGTCGATACGCCGGAGGACGCCGTGGCCCTGCTGCGCGCCCCTCACACACGCTAGAATCCTGGGACATTCGATGATGTACGACCCGATTACTCCGTCCGGCGCCGATCTGGCGGCGCTCGACCTGCCTGGCCTGACGCACACCCTGCGCGCCGCCGCCGAGGCTGTGGATATCGAACGCCGCTTGCCCTATGAGGGGCTGGCCGCCCTCACCGACCGGGGCCTGTGGGGCGCTCGTGTGCCCCGCGAGTACGGCGGCCTCGCCTTGACCGGCTCGCAACTGTTCGACGTGTGCGCGGCCATCGGCGCGGGCTGTGGCGTTACTGCCCTGCTGTACGCGCAACATCTCACGGCGCTACCGTTCCTGGCGCGCTGGGGCGGGCCGAACGCGCCCGAATTGCTGACCGCCTGTGCTCAGGGGACGGCCATCCTCGGTCTCGCCAGCAGCCAGGCCACCCGGCGCCCCGGCGGGCCGGTGCAGGCCCGCCACGAGAGCACTCGCGTGCTGATGAGCGGCACCGTGCCCTGGTTCAGCGGCGCGGGCCTGATGACCCATGCCATGGTCGCCGCCGACGACCCCGCCACTAACCAGGAGGACGGCCTGGCCCTGGCCGTGGTGCCGTTCGGCCCGCCCGCTGTGGCTTTCTCGCCGCCCGCCGACCTGATCGTACTCGGCGGCAGCCAGACGGTCTCGGCATCCTTCCGCGACCTGGACGTGACCGCCGGGTATTTGCAGGCCCCGCCCACGCGGGTGGGTGTGCGCGCGGCCATGGAGGGCGCCGAGGCGCCCCTGCGCGGCTTCAATTCGGGTCTGGCCCAGGCGGCGCTGGAGATCTGCGCCAACACCCCCTACGCGCCGCCCGAAACCCTGGGCGTGGTCGACCGGCTGAGCGTGCGGCTCGAATTGCTCTGCTCGGGCTTGCGTGGCGCGCTCGACAGCCCGGAGGCCGATCCCCGCGCCACCGAACTCAAGGTGGCGAGTATGCTCGACCTGCTCTGGGATCTGGGCCGCTTGGTGGTCAGCGCGGGCGCGGGGTCGTCGCTCAAGCGCGGCGCCCCGCACAATCGCCTGGCCCGCGAGATCCTCTACTATCAGGCGCGCACGCCCTACCCGTATATCGCGGGGCTGGTGGGGCTACAGCTTGGCGTGATTTGATACGGCGTCGGGGCCGCCCCGCTATTCGACAATCCGTGGCGGCCCCTGCTCGATGCGCTTGCGCACCGCAGCCACATCCACCGGATATTCCCAGCGGCTTTCCATCCACCAGGTCGCGCCCGCTTCGGCCCATGGGCGGACAGTATCTTCCGCCTTCGCGGGATCGTCGCCGGGCGTCTGGCCCTCCCACACAATGTCGAAGGGAGTCGTGACGGTGCGCTGCTCGGCGATAGCCGCCCTGATGTCGCGGATGTCCGCCGGAGTGATTTCGCCGGTGGATCCGTCCGGGTTGACCTTGGCCGGAAGCAGGCCGTCGTAGCGCAGGGCACGGCCCATCGACTTTGCGCTCGGCCATGCGCCGACCACCCAGATCGGGATGCGCGGCGACTGGACGGGCGGCGGCAGGAACGTCATCTCCTCCACCTGATAGTGCCGTCCGTGGTAACTGAAAGGCCGGCCGCTCCAGAGGCCGGTCAGGATCTCCAGGCTTTCGTCCAGCAACTGGGCACGGGTTTTGCGATCCGTCGGTTCGCCCACTTTGCCGAAGCCGCCGTCGTCGAGCGCGCCCAGCCCCACCGGAAGGATCAGCCGCCCGCCCGACAGGTGGTCCACCGTCACCGTCTCGCGGGCCACCTTCCAGGGCCGGCGCCGGGACAGCGGCGTCAACACCGCGCCCAGCCGCACCCGCTCGGTGCGCATGGCGATCGCGGCCAGCATCGCCCAGGGATCGTACATCGGCCCGACCGTCTCGATGTAGATGCCGTCCCAGTAAAAGACGCCGTCCCAGCCCGCCTGCTCCGCCGCCTGGGCCATCGCGATCAACTCCTCGACGCTGCCGCCGGGCATGATGAAACCATATTGCATCGGATTCTCCCCTCTCATGTATGTGGGCCTTGAAGTTTCGCTATCCTATTATACAAGCAGATTCTTGACAGGTTGTGTCAGGTTTTTCCAGGGGCGCTCCCATTGGAGCGCCGGACAGACTCGCTACTGTAGTGTGTGGGGGCCGGTTGCAAACCGGCCCGGCTGCCATCGACATGACTGAGGTGGACAAAGAGGGGGCTTGCCGGATGCTGAGTCTAACTGCGCGAGACGCGGTCACGGGGCGGGGGAGCGACGCCGCGCTGGGCCTCGCGGAGCGCGCGGTTCTGGGCGCGTTGTTCGCGCACCAGGGCACGGATCTGCCGCTCCAGCCCCTTGGCCCGCTCCGAGTCGGGTGTCTCGGTAGCGGCGGTGGGCTTGCCGTGGGCCACATCGACCAGCAGCCGCCATGAGGCCAGCGCCGCCACGAACAGCATCACCATGAGCAGGTCGGCTAGCCAGACCAGGGCGAGGGGATCGCCGGCACCCAGCGCAAACGCGCACCGGATCAGTAGGATATCCAGCAGCGCCGGGGCAATGAGCCAGGGCAGAAAGGCCCGCGCCCACCCATAGCGCGCCCGCCCGCGCACCAGTTGCAGCATGTGGCTGCCGGGCAAGAGCAAAGCGATCAGGCCGACGGCCCCTACTGCCCAGGCGGAGTTCGCTGCGGACTCATCCGGCAGCAGCAGGAGCAGGGCCGCGAAGAAGACGGTGAGAAAGAGTGTGAAGGCCAGCTTGGTGGCGCTGCGCAGGGGCATCTTTTCGTCCCGGATCAGGATGTTGAGGTTGTAGGAGATCGCCACGAACAGCAGCCCAGTGAAGGTCGCCGCTCCGGCGGCTGTCGCTAGGAAGAAGTCATGCCAGCGCATCAGCAGCGCATCGAAAGTTGGGTCCATGGCTGTCCCCGGCCTCCTGGTACTTGGGTTTATGGAACTGGAACCCGGCCCCGCTATCTGGCTAAGGCGCAGTGCAAGCTAATTGCGCCGGTTGCCTGCAATCTCTAACGGAACGCTAACATATCTCTATCGGGGTTCTAGTGTTCCACCCAGTATACTGTATGTAACGCATGAGCGACAGGGTGAGCAGCGCGAGAGCTACACGCTCTGTGCTCACGCTTTGAATCGCCATTATTGAGCGCCTCATTTGGTGGGGCGACTTCTTTAGGAGGATTAGTTTTATGGCTAGAGTAATTGGTATCGACCTGGGGACGACGAACTCGGTCGTATCCGTGCTTGAAGGCGGGGAGCCGACGGTAATCCCCAACGCCGAAGGCAGCCGGCTCACGCCGTCCGTCGTCGCGATGTCGAAGTCCGGGGAGCGGCTGGTCGGCCAGGTGGCGAAGCGCCAGGCGATCACCAACCCGGAGAATACCGTCTTTTCGATCAAGCGCTTCATGGGCCGCAAGTTCAACGAACCGGAAGTGCAGCGCGATATGAAACTGGTGCCCTACAAGGTTAGCGCGGCGCCCAACGGCGACGTGCAGGTCTGGATGGGTGGCCGCGCCTATAGCCCGCCCGAGATTTCGGCCATGATTCTGCAAAAGCTAAAGCAGGATGCCGAGACCTATCTGGGTGAGACCGTGACCCAGGCCGTTATTACCGTGCCCGCCTACTTCAACGACAGCCAGCGCAACGCGACCAAGGACGCGGGGCGTATTGCCGGTCTCGAAGTGCTGCGCATCATCAACGAGCCGACGGCGGCGGCGCTGGCCTATGGCCTGGACAAGAACGACAAGGAAGAGGAACTGGCCGTCTATGACCTGGGCGGCGGGACCTACGACATCAGCATCCTGCGTATGGCCGAGGGTGTGTTCGAGGTCGGATCGACCAACGGCGATACGCACCTGGGCGGTGACGACTTCGACCAGCGCATTATCGACTGGCTGGCCGATGAGTTCAAGAAGGAGCAGGGCATCGACCTGCGCCAGGACCGCATGGCCTTGCAGCGCCTGAAGGAGGCTGCGGAACGCGCCAAGATTGAGCTTTCGACCACGCAATCGACCGAAGTGAACCTGCCGTTTATCACAGCGGACGCCAGTGGCCCCAAGCATATGAACATCACCCTGACCCGCTCCAAGCTGGAGCAGTTGGTCGGCGATCTGATCCAGAAGACCATCCCGCCGATGAAGCGGGCGCTGGAAGATGCCCGGCTGAAGGCCAACCAGATCGATGAAGTGCTGCTGGTCGGCGGCCAGACGCGCATGCCGAAGGTCCAGGACGAAGTGCGCAACTTCTTCGGCAAGGACCCGCATCGCGGTATTAACCCGGACGAAGTGGTGGCTATTGGCGCCGCCATCCAGGCCGGCGTGCTACAGGGCGAGGTGAAGGGCATCTTGCTGGTCGACGTGACCCCGCTGACCCTCAGCGTCGAGACGCTGGGCGGTGTGTCCACGCCGATGATCACCCGTAACACGGCGATCCCGACCAAGAAGAGCGAGACCTACTCGACGGCAAGCGACAACCAGCCGAGTGTGGAGATCCACGTGCTGCAAGGTGAGCGCCCGATGGCCTCCGAGAACAAGAGCCTGGGCCGTTTCATCCTCGACGGGATTCCGCCCGCGCCGCGCGGCGTGCCGCAGGTCGAAGTGACCTTCGACATCGACGCGAACGGCATCTTGAACGTGACGGCCCGCGATAAGGCAAGCGGCAAGGAGCAGAAGATCACTATCACGGCCTCCTCCGGCCTGAGCAAGGACGAAGTGGACCGCATGGTGAAGGAAGCTGAGGCCCACGCCGAGGAAGACAAGCGCCGCCGCGACCTGATCGAGGCGCGCAACCAGGCCGACTCGCTGATCTACTCGACCGAGAAAACGTTGCAGGAATACGGTGATAAGATCTCGGCCGATGTGAAGAGCGACGTGGAGCAGAAACTGGCCGCGTTGCGCGAAGCCCGCGAAGCCGACGATGTGAGCCGCATCACCGCGGCGGTGCAGGATCTGGCCCAGGCGTCTCAGAAGATCGGCGAGGCCATGTACGGCCAGCCGGGCGCCGATGGATCGGGCGCGGAGGCCGGCGCCGGGGCCGGCGCGGCTGCCGGCGGCTACAACCCGCCGAGCGACGAAGGCACCGTCGAAGGCGAGTTCCGCGAAGTCTAACCGCCTGTTCGGCTGACAAATCCGCCGCCGGGGATGCAGGGTGCATCCCCGGCGGCGCTTTCTTCCCCTCCATTAAAGTTTTCGGGCAAAAACTTTAATCGGCGGCCTCGCCGTTATAGTTTGCTTTCATCCGTGCAAGGCGAC
>JAICKM010000049.1 GCA_025927935.1 Chloroflexia bacterium
ATTTCGTCTGCAAGCTCACCCGCGCCAACGGCGTGATCGTCGTCAACGGCGGGCAGGGCGGCGACGAACTCTTCGGCGGCTATTATGGCTATCTGCCGTCCTATTTCCGCAGCCTGGTCGCGGAAGTGCGGCGCAAACCGGCCCCGGAGATGGTGGGCGCACTGCTGGGCGACGGCCTGCGCCTGCTGGGGCGGCCCGCCCTGCGCCACGCCGCGCTCACGGCGCTGCACACTGGGCGGCGCGGGCGGTTGCGACCCGACACGGCGAGCAACCTGCCCGCCGTGTTCGGCCCCGCCCTGCACCACCTGGAGCAGGACCCGGCGGGCGGCGGCTACGGCACGGGCCATCGCTCGCCGCTGGGCGAGGCGCTGGCCTTCGATCTCCGCCACTACCTGCCCGCCCTGCTCCAGGTCGAGGACCGCATGAGCATGGCCTGGTCGCTGGAGTCGCGGGTGCCGCTGCTCGACTACCGGTTGGTCGAACTGGCGATGCGCATCCCGCCGCACCTCAAGCTGCGCCGGCTGGAGACCAAACACATTTTGCGCCAGGCCGTGGCCGACCTGTTGCCGCCCAGCGTGGCCGCCCGCCGCGACAAAAAGGGCTTCCCGACGCCCATCGGTCCCTGGTTTGCCGGGCCATTGCACCCCTGGCTGCGCGAACAATTGCTCGGCCCGGCGGCGCGGGCACGCGGCCTGTTCCACCCCGAAGCAGTGATGACCCTGCTGGACGATCATGCCGCCCGCCGCGCCGATCACAGTCGCGCGCTCTGGATGATGGTCAATACCCATTTCTGGTTCAAGCAGTTTATCGAGGGTTCCGGCAGCGAGGCACCCACCGTGGAGCCGGAGGAACGCGCCCCGCGTGCCGGGTCGATGCACAGGGCCACCCCAGGAGCCACCTATGGACGTTGAGTTGGTCCGGCCTGAACTACGCCAGGTCTTTGCCGCCACCCAGTTGCTCACCTATCCCGAAATCGAGTTCGCGCTGGTCAGCTTGCCGCCGCGCTCCTATTACGAGGTGCTGGCGGCGCTGGCCCCGATGCACGATATGCGCTTCCAGACCATCGTGCGCGAACCGGCTGAAGTCACGCTGATCGCCCCGCGCGACCTCTGGGAGCGCATCAGCACACGCTTCCCCACGGCCACGGTCGATGTGCCCTGGATGCTGATCACGCTCGATATCAGCATCCCGCTCGATGTGTATGGCTATCTGGAGCAGATCGCGCGGCTGTGCGCGGCGCAGGGTGCCTCGCTGCTGGTCGCCAGCGGCTACTCCACGGACCACTTGCTGATCACCGCCGATCATTATCAGGGAGTGCTGGAGACCCTGCAGGGCTTCATCGAACACTGCCGGACCGCCGCCGCCGAACCCGCCGGCTAAGTATGCGGGTGCTCTACCTCAGCCAATACTTCCCGCCGGAAGTCGGGGCCACGCAGACCCGCGCTCACGAAATGGCCCGCTACCTGGTGCAAGCCGGACACCGGGTGACGATGCTGGCCGAGATCCCCAACCACCCGGCGGGGATCATCCCGCCCGCGTATCGCGGCAAGCTCTGGGAGCGCCGCCCCCTGGACGGCATCGACGTGATCCGCCTCTGGGTGATCACCTCGCCGCACAAAGGCTTCCGGCAACGGATGCTGTTCTACCTCAGCTACATGGTCATGGCGATCCTGGCCGGGCTGGTGGTGGGTTTGCGCCTGCGCCGCCGCTACGACGTGATCTACGCCACCTCGCCGCCGCTGTTCGTCGGGCTGGCCGGGGCCATTCTCAGCATCCTGCTACGCACACGCCTGGTGTTCGAGGTGCGCGACCTCTGGCCGGAAAGCGCGGTGGCCCTGGGCGAGCTATCCAGCCCGCGAGCCATCCGCCTGGCCGAACACGTCGAGCGCTTCTGCTACCGGCAGGCCCGGCAGATTGTCGTGGTCACGCGCGGCATCCAGGCGCGGCTACGGGCGCGCGGTATTCGTCCGGGGCGCGTCCACCTCATCCCCAACGGCGCCAACGTGGACCAGTTCCACCCCGCGCCCGCCGAAGCCGCGGTGTTGCGCGAATCGCTCGGCCTGGGCGACCGCTTTGTGGTGATCTACGCGGGCATCCATGGCGTGGCCCAGGGCATGGATACGCTGGTGGACGCCGCCCGGCTGTTGCAGGATGACCCGGACATTGTGCTGCTGCTGGTCGGCGAAGGCCCGCGTAAGGCCGCCGTGCGCGCCGCCCAGGTGGCGGGGCACCTGACCAACTTGCGCCTGCTGGGCGAGCAACCGCGCGCCGCCATGGCGGGCTACCTCAGCCTGGCCGGCTGCGCCATCGTGCCCCTGCGCGACGACCCGCTCTTCGCGGGCGCGCTACCGTCGAAGTTGTTCGAGGGCCTGGCCTGCAGCACACCCGTGGTGCTGAGCGCCCCAGCGGGCGAGGCGACCGCCGTGCTGGCGGCGGCGCAGGCGGGGCTGGCCGTGCCGCCCGAAGACCCCGCCGCCCTGGCCGCCGCCATCCGTTGGATGCGCGATCACCCGGCGGAGGCCGCCGCCATGGGCGCGCGGGGCCGCGCCTTCGTCACGGCCCATTATACCCGCCGCGAGGCCGCCCGCGTCTTGGACGGAGTGCTGAGTGCTGAGTGCTGAGTGCTGAGTACGAGAGACGAGAGACGAGAGACGAGAGTCTTCAAGATCGCGTATATTGCCGGATATGACGGCAGCCGGCAGCCGGCAGCCGGCTCATCTTCACTGACCACCGACCACCGACCACTGACCACTCGCGCGTGTCAGCAGCCGGCGTCCAGCGTGGGGAGCGGGCTAGGGACATCCGGTGGGCCGGGCAGGGCACCGGCGGGAGCGGCGGCGGGGACCGGGTTGGCCGGGGGCAGGTGGTCACTTTCCGCGAGATCCTCGTTGCCGGCGTAGGGGACGGCGGATTCGACATGCGCCGGTCCGGCGGCCGGTAGCGGGTCCAGGCTGTAGGCGATACGGCGCTGCCGGCTGTCCGCCGCGCGCTGGCGGGCGTGCGTGCGCCGCCGCGCCCAGTTGATCCGGTCTTCCGCGTGGGCCGGCTCCTCGGCCTTTTCCCCGTCCCCTGGCTGCTGTGTCATGCTTTCGTACTCCCGGCCCCTGCTACGCGCGCCCTATATAGGGCCGCGACTGACGACCTCGCTTACTCACAATACCACATGGCACCGCCTTTTACCACTGCGGTCTCCATCTAAAGGCGCAGACAAGAGCCAATCTTTAGTGAGATGCGACCCCATTCACCCCCTGGTATGCTGGAACTGCTGACGATGAAATTATTGCACTCGCCGTGCCGCAGGACGCGCACGGCGGCGTGCCCCCCGATCTGAGGAGCGGGCACGCGCAGGAGGTTGTTAATCATGTTGCCACTGTCTACACCGGCGCGGCCCGCGGGCGCGCCGGCTCTTACCACGATCTTGCTGACCGGCGCGACCGGGTTCGTCGGCGGGGCGCTGGCGCGGCGCTGGGCGACCACCGGGCTACCGGGTACCGAGCATACAGCCATCCATGCCCTGGTCCGCGACCCCGCAAGCGCCCCCGCCCAGGAACTGGCCGCCCTGGGCGTCCGGCTGGTGCCTGGCGACCTGCGCGACCCCGCCGCCCTGGCTGCGGCGTGTGCGGGCGCGGACGTGGTGGTCCACGCCGCTGCTGATACCGTCATGAGCGACCGTATGACGGCCTGGGCCGTGGCGGTCGAGGGCACCCGCGCCTTGTACCAGGCCGCTGCGCAGGCCGGGGTGCGGCGCTTCATCTTCATCAGTTCGCTGGCCGTCTTCGCGGGCACCACCGGCGAGGTTGTAGAGTCCGCGCCGCTCGTGCCGTCGGGCGATCTCTATGTCGATACCAAGATCGCGGCGGAGCAGGCGTTGCAGGAGGAAGCGGCGGCCCCCGGCGCGCCCGAACTCACGATTTTGCGCCTGGCCTGGGTCTACGGCGCCGGTTCCGCGAACTGGACCACCAAGCCGATCCAGGATGCCCAGGCCGGCAAACTGTTTATCCCCGGCGACGGCCACCTCATGTTCTCCTATGTATACGTGGACAACGTGGTCGACGCCGTGACCGCGGCCATCCGCGCGCCCCATACCGGCATCTATCACATCTTCGACGGCTCGACCACATATAAAGAGTTCATGAGCGCCTACTGCGCGATGGCGGGCACCCGGCCACGCCGGCTTCCGCTGCCCATGGTCCAGGTCATCGCCGCGGGCAATGACCTCTATGCCCGGCTGACGGGCAAGTACACCGCCCTCACCCCGCGCACGGTGCGCGCGCTGAGCCGCAAGCGGCCGATCAGCTCCTCCAGCGGCGAGAAGGCGGTGCGCGAACTGGGCTGGCATCCGCAGGTCACGCTGCACGAGGGCATGGAGCGCATCGCCCGCGATTTCGAGGCCGGCGCGTAATGACCGGCAGGGCCGGGTAGGCGGGGCTAGCGCAGGCTAGCCCCGTTTCGCGCCCGCCGCATCGCCCATACCGGGCCGTCCGCTGCACGGCGAGAAGTACGAGAGCAGCGGCGCCGCTGTGTCCGTGGGTAATGCGGGCGCCTCCGGCGGGGTCGCCGTCGCCGTCGGGCTGGGCGGCGCGGGCACGGGCGTGGCCGTCGCGGGGACGCGCGTGGGCGTGGCGGTCGCCGGCCCATGGGTCGGCTTGGGTGTCCGCGTCGCCGTCGGAACGCGGGTGGGCGTGGGCGTCCGCGTCGCCGTCGCCGTGCGGGTGGGGGTAGTCGTGGGACTCGGCGTGGGCGTGGGGGAGCGGATCGGCGTAAAGGTCGGTTCGAGGGTCACGACGGGGCGCGGGATGTCGAGGCCCAGGGTTGCCACGGCGGCGGCCTGCGCCGTGCGGGCGGCGGCGATGGTGGCGGCGGCCCGCGCGCGGGTGACATCTGTCGAGTCGGAGGTGGTCCCCGACGGAAGAGGCGTATCCGTGACAGCCGGGCCAATCACCGGCAGCGGCACAACCGTCGGCGTGGGCGTCGGCACGGTGGTTTCGGTGGCGGTAGGCAGCGCGGGCGGCACGGGGGTCGCCGTGGACGGCTCGTCCCCGCACGCCGCCAGGGCCAGGCCGAGTAGCAAGAGCAAGAACCACCCACGCCACATAGCGAAGCTCTCCCCAGGGGCAATAACGTGGCCGGAACCCGGCTGGGCCAGGACGACCAGGGCGTCAGCCAGGCTTAGTCGCAGTCAGGATTTCGCTGTGCAGAGAGCCGGGCGGCGCGGCACGTGGGGGCACAATCCACGGTGGATTGAGTTTACCATCCGGGTTCATCCGTGTCAACGCCCCCTGACATCCGCTCATCAATGCACCGCGAAGGAACGAAGAACGCGAAGGTTATTTATATTCGTCGTAATCTTCGTGCCCTTCGCGTCTTCGCGGTACATTAACGGCGCCGATGAACGGGCATCAAGGGTTATAGGCCCGATAGATCATCTTGGCTAACTGGCCGCGGGTGACGTTCGCCGCGGGGCGGAACGTATTATCGGCGTACCCGCTGATGATGCCGTGCGCGAAAGCGGTTTCCACGTAGCTGTAGAACGGATTCGCGGCCGGCACGTCGAGGAAGTGCGGCCCGCCGGTGGTCGTAATGGGCCAGCCGCGCGTGCCGACCAGCAGCTTGGCGAACTGAGCGCGCGTGACCGCGCTACTGGGGCGGAAGGTGCCGTCGCTGTAGCCACTCAACACGCCGCGGTTATAGGCCGTCTCGATGTAGGGGTAGAAAACGCTGCCCGGCGGCACGTCACTGAAGTGCGGCCCGCCGGTGGTGTCCAGCGGCCACCCCGCCGCCAGCGCCAGCATCTTGCTCACCTGGGCGCGCGTGGCGGCGGCAGTGGGCCGGAAGCTCAGCGTGCCGTCCTCGTTGTCATAGCCGGCGATGATCCCCGCGCCGGCGCACCAGTTGATCTCAGTATAAAACAGGCCGTCCGGCGGCACGTCCGTGAAGCGCTGGCCGGGCGCGAGGGTCGGCGTGGGCGCCGGCGTGGCCGAGGGCACCGGCGTGGCGGAGGGCGCCGGCGTGGGCGGAGGGCCGCTGCACGTCGGGAAGCGAAAGGCGCCGATGCGCGTGCTCCAGTTCTCGTAGCTGTCATGGGCAAAATATTCGTTGGTGTACCAGAAGGTGCAATCGTCGACCGGGTCGATGGCGATACGGCTGTAATGGCCCCAGCGTGTGGTGCCCGTCTCCACCCCCGTGGCGGCGATGATCGTGCCCTCGCCCTGGCCCAACGTGCCCAGCGGATCGGTCGCCAGCCGGCCCGCATAGCGCACAGCCGGGGCGAACTTGCTGCTGGAGGTGCTGTAGCCCAGCGCGATGTCGCCCGCGCCGTCCATGGCCGCGCTGCCCAACCAGCGCGCCAGCGAGTCCGGCGCGTAGGTGCCCTGCTGATAGAGGACCGGGCTACTGCTAGGATTGCGGATCTCGTACCAGCGCACCCCGGCAATCGAGCGCCCGGCGGCCACGGTGTGGTTCAGCACCAGCGACTCGTGGTCGCCGAAATTGCGATAGCCCACCCGCGACATGAGGAACCCGCCCATCGCGGCCAATAGCTTCTGGCTACGCGGTTGCGGGATCAGCCCGCCATCGAGGTAGGTCCAGGGATCGACAGGCAGGGTGACCGTCGCGTTGAACGTGGACTGCGCCGGCTGCGCCCAATCCACGTGGAATCCGTAAAGCTGGAGCTGCGGCGGACCGCCCGGCGGCGCGAGACCGACAAAGGGATTCGGCGCCCCCGCGGGCGGCAGGATCGCGCCGTCCAGGTCGGCGGGCAGCATGTGCATCACCTGGGGCAACGGGGCCGCCGTGGTCTGGAAGGTGGCCGCCTGGCCCTGCAACATCGCCGCCCGGTCGAAGACGAACGGCTGCTGGCCGATCACCTGGGTCGAGCCGGGCACCTGCATGTTGATGTCGAGATAATAGCCGTCGGGCCAGATCGCCAGCTTGGGATAGTCGGGATAATTGTTGGTGCTGAGCTTAAACGCATAGCGATACCAGGCCCCGGTCGGGTCGCTGGTCGCCGAGACAGCGATACAGATATCGTTGGGGTCGTTGAAGTCGTTGCCCAGCGCACTGAGCACCCAGCGGTCGGCCAGGGCGTCGTAGAGCACGATGGGATCGAGGCCAACGGTGGGTTCGCATCCGCTGCCGAAGCCGCCCCAGAGGGCGGCGATGGACACCGGCCCGGTACGCGCGCTGCCGGTTTTGGTCCAGACTTGCACGGTAAAGTTGACCGCCTGCACGTAGTCGGTGCGGCCCACCGCACCGTTGGTGTCGGGCGGCGAGCAATCGCAGCCGGAGGCCGCGCGGCTGATCCCGTCCCAGCTCAGGTAAGGGGCGGGCATGGCCGGCAGCGCGAGATTGAGATCGGCGCCGGGCGCGGCGGTGGGCACGGCGGGCGGCAGGCGCTGCCCGCGGGCGACGGGCAGGCTGTTTAGCGGAGGCGAGAGATCATGCTTCAACGCGGGCCCCACGCGCATGCCGGGCGCCGGCGCCGGCGGGGCGCCAGGGGCCGCCCGCACCCAGCCTGCCGCCAGTGCGGCCGCCATAAGCATGCCCAGGACGAGCGCAACGCGGACGCGCAACCGCAGAGGTTTCATAGCTATTCACTTTCTCGCCGGAATCAGGGCGGGGAATCTGCGCGAATCTGCGTGCCACCCATTCCAGGCGATGGGCGGCGAACCGGGCATTCCTCAGTTAGGCAAGTTAAATCGCAACCGGAAGCGCGTGATTTGTGCCCAGGCCGGCAAGGGGTGGCGGCGCCAATCGGTGAGGTGGGATTGGATGGGCACAAAGGGCAAGCGCCGAAACGTTATCGGGAAGCGACCGGATGTGATCCGCGCAGAACGTCAACGGAGAGGCCGCACAACGGCCGCGAGGCGCTCTCCATACCGCTATTCTAACAGATCAACCTGCCCGCTACAATCGATTCACGACGCGAATGAGGACCAGCCCGGCCCCGTAGACCGCCCAACTGCCCCTGCGTCACTGGCGCTCGGTCGAAAGATGGAGGCAAAGTCGGGACAAACACCGCTTGGCAATTATAGAATGATATTCTATAATCGAAGCATAGAACATAGTTCTAGATGCACTCTCAAGAAGCCGATAACGATGGAGGTACAATCCGATGCTGATCCAATCGCTGACGCGCCCGGCAGTGCTGCTGCGGGTGGAAGGCGGGGCGCTGCTGCTGGCGGTCCTCGTGCTCTATGGGCAGACGGGCGGAAACTGGTTGCTGTTTGTCCTGTTACTACTGGCGCCCGACCTGGCGGCGCTGGGCTACCGGGCGGGCAACGCCGTCGGGGCGACCCTATATAACCTGGCCCACACCGAGATCTTCCCGGCCCTGCTGGCCGCCGCGGGGTTGCTGGGCGGGCAACCGCTGCTTCTGGGGCTGGCGCTGATCTGGTTCGCCCATATCGGCATGGACCGGATGCTGGGGTACGGGTTGAAATACGCGTCCGGCTTCAAGCACACTCACCTGAGCGCGGAGGCATCGACGCACGGACCGCGTTAGCAGGCGGCCCCGGTGATTTTACGTGATTTTACGATGTACGGGCCGGTTTGCAACCGGCCCGCCGCCCATCAGCATAAGCATGGTGGGCTACCGGGCGCGGGCAACTACGGCCTGGGGCGGTCACGGCGTGAGAAACGCTTCCCGCGCGAATGCGGTCACGCCCGTATCGAGGACCACATCCTGGTGGCCGTCATAGCTGCGGGCGTGCAACGCGCCGTCGGGCGTCACATAGGCCAGCAGATCGGCGCCCGCCCACCAGGGCGGCCCCAGGGGCGGCCAGAGGCGATCCACCGTCGCCGCATAGACGACGGTCGGGATACCTGTGAGCTGCCCGCGCGGCAGGCTGCGGAAGATATAGCGCTTGGGTCCACCAAAGCCGATGTTCGGGCCGGCCCCGGTAGCGTAGACAATATAGCCCCCGCGCAGCCAGGCGGCAAGCATGCGGTCGGCCCCGCCGGCCGATTCCGCAATCTCAGTCGCCCGATCGTACGGGTCAATATAGACGAGCCGATCATCGGGCGGGCGGCTCGGCGACGTCACACGGGAGGCCACCAGGACCATCGCGCCGTCGGCAGTATCGGCGGCCAGAACGCGGGCCTCTTGCCGGTCGCTGAGATAAATATCGTACCAGGGCCGGTTCGGATGCACCGGATCAACCAGGCGGACGACCATGCCGCTATCGGTGGGCCAGATCACCAGCACCTGCCCGGTGCGCGGTCCGGTATCCACGACCTGGATCTGGACCTGGAAGTGGTCGTCGAAGGTGGCCGCCGGAACGCGCACCTCGGTGATCGCGAGGGGCGGGCGGATTCCCGCGGGGTCCACCAACATTACCGTGTTGGTGTAGGCGCGGGTTCCTGCTACCGGACGGTACGCGCTCACCACGAGATCTGGGCCGGCGGCAACGGGCAAATCGGGACTGGGCGCGCCGGGCAGGTCGGCCAGGTGGCGGGGATTACGGCCGGCGGCATCAGCCATGTATAGGCCGGTCTGCCCCCCGGCCCCGGTCAAGGCGCTCGTCTCGTAGAGCAGCAGATGCCGCCCATCCGGCGCGGGGCCGGCGACGATCCAATTGGCTCCCAGGTCCGCCGGGCTAATCGGGGCCGTAGTGCCGAAAGCCTGGTAGGCCACCAGGCGTTGCGGTACCGGGGCGCTGGCCGGGGCGCCGGGCAGCTCGTTGAGCGTGCGGATGCCCCACACCCCGGCATCGGTGCAACGGAACAGATCGAAGCGGTCGGGATCGAGCGCGAGCACGGCGGGGGCGGTGCCGGCGCGGGCGCTCACCAGCACCCGGCGCACCGGCAGGCGCCCCGGCGCGGGAGTCGGCGCCGGCTCCGGCCCGCGCCA
Organism: Chloroflexia bacterium; assembly: GCA_025927935.1. Next base: position 9,851 of record JAICKM010000049.1, read on the forward strand.
GGCGGCATCGTAAACCAGGTCGCCGTCCGGACACGTCCCCAGCACCGTGCTGGTGCGGTCGCTGCCGGGCAGGGCGCGCCAGCCGCCCGCGTTATAGGTATACAGCCCTGGCGGGGTCGCATCCGGACGCAGGACCACGGTGTCGCTCAGGGTGGGCAGGTACACATGCTGCTCGACGGCGACCCGCAGGCGGGGCGTGTCGCGGTACTGCGGCCCCAGCGTGCGCAGCCGGGCCACCGGCGCCACCAAATCTGTCCATTGCCTGGCGGCATCCGCTTTCAGCGCGGCGGTGTAGGCCGCGCTGCGCGCGCTTTCCAGGCCGGCGGCATCGGCGGCACGCACATCGGCGTCGGCGTAGCCCGCCGCGGCGGTAAAGGCCCGCCGGGCGGCGGTCCAGTCCAGCGCGGCCATCGCCCGCGCCCCTTCGCGATAATGCGTCAGCCGGGTCTGCTGATCCCACCACTGCCACGAAGCAAAGCCGGTCACGGCCAGGACCAGCAGCAGGCCCAACACCAGTTCCCAGCGCGGCATCTGGGCCGCCGAGCGGGGCGGGGCAGGGTCCAGGTCCTCGATGGGTGCGAACGGCGCATGGGCGGGCGGCTCAGGCACAGGCGCGACCTCCGTTTGCAAAGGGTATCATTTGCGGGCAATGGGCACCCCGGTCGACGAGGTTCCTCCATAGAATAGCACATCCGGGTTCCTGGATGCGACTCGCGTCCAGACGGATCTGAAATCGGCGGTGGCTTCCGGCATGATGAAACCGGCGCAAAGTTGTGCTACAATCGCAATGTAGCATCGTCCGGCAGGGAACCCGGCCCGCGTTCTTGTGGCTGTAGCGATGCAAGCGATCCGGTGGCAATCTATCACAATCCGGCCAGGAACAGGATGGTGCAAGGATGGTGCAGGATTCGCCCGTGAGATCCGGCGCACTACAACCCGAGATGCCTGAAAGCGAGTTGAAAAGCGACCTGCCGGTGCTGGCCGGCAGACTGATCGGACGGCAGACGGAAATAGCCGCGGCGGGCCGGCTGCTAGCGCGGCCTGATGTCCGCCTGCTTACGCTCACCGGCGCGGGGGGAGTCGGCAAGACCCGGCTGGCGCTGGAGATCGCCGCGCAGCTTGCCGGCCCTGCCCGCGAGACGTATTTTGTGCCGCTGGCCCCGATACGTGACCCAGGTCTGGTCGCGTCGGCCATTGCCCAGGCCCTTGGCCTCCAGGAAAGCCAGGGGCACCCGATTCTCGAATATCTCAAACGGTATCTACATGGCCGATCCGCGCTGCTGGTGCTGGACAACTTTGAACAGGTCTCGGCAGCGGCGCTGGTGCTCTCCGAATTACTCAGCGCCTGCCCGCAGCTGAAGCTGCTGGTCACCAGTCGGGCCTCGCTGCACATCTACAGCGAGCACGAGTTTGCCGTCCCACCGCTGGGTCTGCCCACCTTGCACCACCGGGCCGGGCCGGTGGATCTGGCGCAGTCTCCGGCGGTGGCCCTCTTCGTGGAGCGCGCTCAGGCCGCCCGGTTCGATTTTGCGCTGACCGCCGAGAATGCCGGCGCCGTCAGCGAAATCTGTATCCGCCTGGACGGGTTGCCGCTCGCCATCGAATTGGCCGCCGCGCGCATCAAACTCCTCCCGGCCCAGGCGCTGCTGGCCCGCTTGCGGGGCACCGACCAGGGCGCCGGGCTCCAATTGCTGGTGAGTGGGGCGCGCGACTTGCCCGCCCGCCAGCAAACCATCCGCAATACCGTCGCCTGGAGCTACGATCTCCTAGATGGAGTTGAGCAGCGCCTGTTTCAGCAACTGGCCGTGTTCGTCGGCGGGTGTACGCTGGAGGCGGCTGAGGCCGTGTGCGGCGCCCCGGCGTCGGGCGATGTGCTCACCGGCATCGCCTCGCTCATCGACAAGAACCTGCTATATCAGCCGCCGCAACCGCCCGGCCGCGATCCCCCCATCCGTATGCTCGAAACCATCCGCGAATATGCCGTGGAGCGGCTGGGCGAAAGCGGGGAATTAACGACGCTCCAGCGTGCCCACGCCGCATATTATTTGCAGATGGCGGAACAGGCCGAAGCAGGCTTGCACGGGGCACAGCAGGACAGGTGGTTAGGCCGGCTCGACGATGCGCACGACAATATGCGGGCCGCGCTCCAGTGGGCGGGGGACCACAACGAAAGTGAGAGCCTCCTGCGCCTCAGCAGTGCCTTGAGTTGGTACTGGTTTCTCCGCGGGTATCTGGCCGAAGGCCGCCGGTGGCTGGAACAGGCGGTGGCCCAGGCCGCCCCGCTGCCGCCCTCGCGCGCCCGTGCCAAAGCCCTGTGTAGTCTTAGCGATCTGACCCGCACCCAGAGCAACTTTGAAACCGCGCGCTTGTTCGCCGAGGAGAGTGTGGCCCTCTTCCGCGCCCTCGGCGATCAGCAGGGGCTGGCGCAGGCGCTCAACAACCTCGGTATTGTGACCAAGCACCAGCGGCACTTCGCGCTGGCGCAGGCGCAATTCGAGGAGAGCTTGGCGGCGGGCCGGGCCGCGGGCGCCGCCTGGGAGACGGCCCTGGCCTTGTGGAACCTGGGCGACCTGGCAAACGCCGAAAACCACTACGACCTGGCCCTCCAGCAATTGAGCGAAAGCCTGGCGCTGTTCCGGGCGCTGGGCGATAAATGGGGCATGGCCCAGGCCCTCAATAGCCTGGGCGAAGCCGCGCGCTGCCTGTGTGATTATGGGCAAGCGGGCGCCTTCTACGCAGAAAGCCTGGGTCTATTCCAGCAACTGGATAACCGGTGGCGCGTGGGCGCGGTGCTGCATAACCTGGGGCATATTGCCCAGCTTCATGGCGACAGCACCCAGGCCCTGGCGTTATTTCGCGAGAGCCTGACGATCTACCGTGAATTGGGGCACATCGCCGGTATGAGCGCATGTCTGGCCGGACTCGGTGGAGTCGCCGCGGCGCAAGGCCAACTCCCGCTCGCGGCCTGGCTGTTGGCGGCGTCCAAAGGTCGCTTTGAGTCGCTCGGCATCTCGCTGCTATCGGCAGATCGCTTACAAAACGAGCGCAATCTGGCCCTGGTACAGGCACAGCTAGATACCGAGTCATTTGCGGCGGCCTGGGCCGCGGGCCATGCAGCCACGCTGGAGCAAGCGCTGGCGTTGGCCCAACAGGTGGCCGTCGCCTCCCGGCCGGCCCCCAGCGCCCCGCCCGGCCCGACCCCCTCCGGCCCGGCCGCCACGCACGAGGCCGATCAGGTACCCGCCACCGGCAGCGAGGCCGGCGGCGGCGCCAAGCACACCGAATTGACGGCACGCGAAGTAGAGGTGCTGCGCCTGGCGGCGGAAGGGCTGACCTATGCGCAGATGGGGCAAAGGCTGGTCGTGAGCCGCCGCACCGTCGATGCCCACCTCCGCTCCATCTACACTAAACTCGGTGTGACCTCGCGGAGCGCCGCTGTCCGCTACGCTCTGGATCATAACCTCCTGTAGCACGGCCCCGCGGCAAGCACACAGGTATCCCGAACCTCGCCCGCACCTGCATCGGCAGTGCCCGACTGCGCCCCCCATACATCCTCCCTAGGGAATCTTACCCGCCACGTGCCGCCGGCTGTCGCATGAATAGGGTGATCTTAGGGTGTTCTCCCGATGTGCGCGGCGCCGGGGGTGCGGTAAGCTGAGAGTGTTCGCGGGCGCGGGAGCCGGGGGGCAAGCCGGGCGGCCCATACCGCCCACGCTGTGGAATGCAGCCCGCACGGTCGATAACAGCAACGGTATGAAAGGAATCGAACCATGATCGATGTAGTCGCCCCACAAGAAATCGCAACCCCAGTGTCGCATGAGCCACCCCCGCCCATCGTCGTGCTCAACCTGCTCAGCGGCATGATGACCGCGCGGGCCGTACAGGTGGCGGCTAAGCTCGGCATCGCCGACCTGCTCCAGGATGGGCCGCAGAGCGCGACGGCGCTGGCCGCGGCGACCGGCACACACGCGCCGTCGCTATATCGCCTCTTGCGGGCGCTGGCGAGTCTCGGCCTGTTCAGCGAGGTGGAGGCGGGAGTGTTTGCGCAGACAACGCTCTCTACCTTTCTCGCCTCCGACGTGCATGGCTCCATGCGCGACATGGCCCGCATGTGGGGCGATAGCTGGCGCTGGCAATCCTGGGGTGATCTCGACTACAGCATCCAGACCGGGCGGCCGGCCTTCGACCACCTGCACGGCAAGAATCTCTGGCAGTATTTTGCCGAGGACGATCCGGCGGCGGGCCGGCTATTCAGCATGGCGATGACCAGCTTCTCGGAAGGTGTCACCGAGCCGGTGGTCACGGCCTACGACTACTCGTCTTTCCGCACGGTCGTTGATGTCGGCGGCGCGCACGGCAGCCTCATCAGGGCCATCTTGCGGCGGAATCCGGCGCTACGCGGCATTCTGTTCGATCTCCCACCGGTGATCCAGGGCGCCCACGAGCCAATCGCGGAAGCCGGCTTGGCCGAACGCTGCGCGCTCGTGGCCGGCGATTTCTTCACCGCGGTGCCGTCCGGCGCGGACGCCTACATGTTGAAGTTCATCCTCCACGACTGGGACGACGACCACTGCGTGCAGATTCTCGGCAACTGCCGGCGGGCCATCCGCCCCACGGGCCGGGTGCTGGTGGTGGACCAGGTGCTGGCGCCCGGCAATGCGCCTTCCTTCGGCAAAATCCTCGACCTGGAGATGCTGACGATCCTCACGGGGCGGGAACGCACCGAGGAGGAATTTGCGGCGCTGTTCCGCGCCAGTGGCTTCCGGCTCACGCGGGTCGTGCCCACGGCCTCCCCGCTGAGCATCATCGAGGGCATCCCGGACTAGAGGGGGGCAGGATCGGCACCATCCCCGCGCCCCAGCCCCGCCATCGCAAGCGATGGCGGGGCCTCTTTTGCGGTTCACGGGATACGAAGGGGGTGCCCTAATGCTCCTTCGCGTCCAGCGCGCGCTCGGCGGCTTCGGCGGCCTCGGCGTCCGCCGCCGTGGCCGGGGTGGTCGTGTAGCGCGTGACGTCGTAGAGCGCGGTGAGGTCGCGCAGCGGGTCGCGGGCGGCGGGGAACGCGCCTTGCAGGGCGGGCAGCACTTCGTCGGCGGTCTGGGCCGGGGCGCGGGCGACATCCTGCGTGGCGGCGCGGGCCAGGGCGCGCCGATAGGCCCGGCGCACGCGCACGGTGTAACGGTAGGCCGGGGAGCCGGCGAGATCGCGCAGCGAGTCCGCCTCCGGCCCGGTTGCGGTGCGCTGCCGTTGCAACGACCCCAGCAGCGCGCTCCAATTGAACAGCGACTCGCGCTCGGCCGCGCCCAGGCTGTGCCGCCGCCGTTGCGCGCTGCCCAGCACGGCGCGGGCGGCGACCAGGGCGAGGATCAGTAGCACCACCACGCCGATGACCGTGAACAGCGTGGTATCGGCCAGCGGAGCGCCGGGCGCCTGTTCGCGCAGCCGGTCGAAGATGCCCGTGGTGGCGGGGGGCGGGGTCGGCGTGGGCGTGGCCGGTGCGCGCGGCAGGTTACGCAGAAAGCCGAAGAAAAACTCCAGCAGGGTGCCGATGACGAAGGCCACCGCCGCGATGATCGCGACGACAACCACGCCGATCCACTGCACGACGGTCACGAGCGGGCCGAAGAGGGCGTCGGACACATCGCGGGCGAACAGCCCGGCCACCAGCATCCCGGCGGCCAGGATCGTCGCGATGAGGCCCAGCGAGAACACAAACCAGCGCGTGCCGAGCTGTTGCCGGCTGCGCGCGCCCTCCATGCGCGCGCGGGCCAACGCGAACGCCCACAGGGCCGCCAGGAACACCAGGAACAGATCGCGGCTGAATACCGGTTGCATGAACGTGGCCGCGGCCACCCAGGTGATCAGGGCGTAGACCACATAGGCGACGACGATGCGCTCAAAGCGTGTGTAGATCGCGCCGAGCGCGGGCGCGTCGCCGCGCAGCGAACGCCACCAGATATAGCCGCCTAGCAGGACGAGCGCGATCAGGCGCGGCCCGGTCACGGAGAACTGCTGGAGATCGCGCACCAGCGCATCCCACCCGGCGGCAAGCGCCGCGTAAAACTCGACCCAGACGAGGGCGGCCAGGCTGCCCAGCCCGGCCAGGGCGGTCACGATGGTGTAGGTCGGGCCGCCCACTTGCCGCTGCTCCAGCAGCCAGACGACGGCGCGGGCCAGCCCGGCCAGGACGACCAGCGGCCAGAGTGCGGCCCGCGCCGTCCCGTCGCCGCCCGGCCCGGCGATGAGCGCCAGCAGCGGGTGCAGCGCCAGCACGTCGAGCAGGAGCACGGCGAGGCCGATTAGCTCGGCCTGGCGGTCAATGCCGGCCACTACGACGGGCACAGCGGCGGGGCGGCTCACATACCCACCTTCGCGGGCACGGTGGCGGGCGGTGGGTCGGGCGCTGCGGCTTCTTCGCCAAACACTTTGCGTAGGTTGGGCGGCGCCGGGGGTCGCAGGTACGGGGCATCGGCGGGCGGCGGCAGATGGTAGAGCAGCAGACCGGGCAGCGGCGCGGGCGGCGCGTCGGTCAGCGCGCAAACGACCACACGCAGGCCACGTTCGCGCAGCCGCAGCAGCGCGCCCCGCAGGACATCCGATAAAATCGGCGTAATGACGATCACCGTGCTGCCGATGGGCAAGCTTTGCGTCTCGGCGCGCAACACCTCGGTAAAGCCGCGCACCGAATAGATCAGCACACGGGCCAGTGCCTCCAACAGACGCGTCAGTTGCTCAGGCCGGTGGCTCGGCGGCAAGCGCACGGCCTCGCCGCCGTCCGCTGCCGGGGCGTTGGAGCGTAGCCCAAAGCTCCAGCCCTGGCTCGCCGCGTAGCGCGCCAGTGAGGCGGTTACCACGATGGCCCACTCGGCCCGCGCGGCCTCCACGCCCTCGTAGATATGCTCGTAGCTCTCGATGTTCAAGAACAGCATGACCGTGTGCGTGGTGGTTTGCTCGTACAGGCGCACCTGCAACTGCTGGGTGCGCGCCGTGGCCTTCCAGTGAACGCGCTTGAAGGGGTCTTCGGGGCGATATTCGCGCACGCCCGCCGTGCGGAGCGGGTCTTCGAGCAACTGTCGCTGGGCGCGCAGGTCGCCAAAGGGGTGGCGCGGCGGCAACCCGAGCGCGGGCAGATCAAGGATTTTGGGATAGACGTAGAGCCGGGCCGGGGCGGGTTGCTCCTCCTCGCGCGTGAACAGCCCGAACAGGTCGCCCGAGCGCAGGACTACGGTTCCAAAGCGGTATAGCCCGCGAGCGGTACATTCCACCTCATAATGCCAGTGGACGCGCTCGAACCAGCGCATGGCCGTGGTATGCCCGAAGTTCACGAAGTGGGCGTTGGAATCCAACCCCGGCTCGTAGCCGATGAACTGCAACGCCCGTGGGAAGAGATCGTCGGTTTCCAGCCAGGAGAGCGGCAGCAGCTTGAAATTGGTGATGGTGACATCGACCGCCACCCGCTCGCCCAGGAAAGCATGGTCCTCGCCGAAGCGGCGCTCATAGGTCACGCCGATCAGGCAGGCCGCCTGCCAGCCCCAGGCAATGAGCAAGGTCAGGCCGCTTAGCAGGCCAAGGGTGGTCAGCGCCGGTTGCTGGAACAGGATGCCCAGCACCAGCACACCGACCGCCAGCGCCAGGTAGCTACGTCCGTACATGGCGCATTATAGCACAGCGCCCCGCTAAATCACGAACCGGCCGTTCTCGTAAAAGACCGCG
>JAICKM010000889.1 GCA_025927935.1 Chloroflexia bacterium
AGCGCGGCGTATTCTTCGGGCCGGCCCAGGCGCGAGGGGAAGGGCACCTGCCGGCCCAGCGATTGGCGGGCCGGTTCCGGCAGCCCGGCCAGCATGGGCGTGTCGAAGATACCGGGCGCGATGGTCACGACGCGGATGCCGTAACGGGCCAGTTCGCGGGCCACGGGTAAGGTCAGCGCCGCCACCCCACCTTTGGAAGCCGAATACGCGGCCTGGCCGATCTGCCCCTCGAAGGCGGCCACCGAAGCCGTGCAGATGATCACCCCGCGTTCGCCGCCCTCATTGGGTGTGCCCTCGGCCATAGCCGCGCTCGCCAGCCGGATGACGTTGAAGGTGCCGATCAAGTTGACCGTGACCACGCGCGCAAAACTGTTCAAGGCATGCGGCCCTTCCTTGCCCAGCACCTTCTCCGCGATGGCGACCCCCGCGCAATTGACGGCGCCTTGCAACCCGCCGAAGGTGCTTTGCGCCGTCTCCAGTGCCGCCGCGACGCTGGCTTCGTCGGTCACGTCCACCCGCACAAAGCGGGCGCGCGGCCCGATCTCGCCCGCTACGCTCTCGCCCGCCGCCGGATTGATGTCGGCGATCACCACGTTGGCGCCCGCCCCGGCCAGGCGGCGCGCACAGGCCGCTCCTAACCCGGAGCCGCCCCCGCTGATCAGAAAGGTGCTGTTCTCGACTTGCATGCGGTTCTCCTTATCCACGCCGATGTGTTGTGCCGCAGTCTGTCCGCCGGGACCCGTCATTCTTCGCTACGCTCAGAATCTCCGGCTGGCCGGCTACAAGACGAGACTCTTCACTGCGTTCAGAGTGACAAACTCGCCTCGTCCCCAGCCCCGTGTCATTCTGAGCGCAGCGAAGAATCTCCGTCTGATCGGCCAAAAGACGAGACTCTTCGCTGCGCTCCGAGTGACAATTGCCGTGTGATGACTATCCGATAGCCGGTTTAGAAAGCGGCAAGATTACCAGTGCTCCCAGCGCACCACTTCCTCCAGCGGCAGGCGGCCGCCCTTCTTGAGGCCGGGCGGGCGGGCCGGGGTGGGCGCGGGGTATCCGAAGGACAGCGCGTAGCGGAAGTTCTGGTCGTCGGGCACGCCCAGGATGGCGCGCGCCTTCTCCGGCTCGTAGATCGAGGCGATGCACGAGCCGATGCCGCGCGCCCACGCCGCCAGTTGCATATAGGCCGTGGCCTGGCCCAGGTCATAGAAGCCCTCGACCGGCGTGAGCAGGGCCACGCCGAGCGCGGCCCCGGCCAGGTGCCCGGCATAGGTGCCGCAGGTCGCCAGTTGCTGCAAGGTCTCGCGGTTGCGCACGGCGACGAACTGCCACGCCTGCGTGTTCTTGGAGCTTTGCGCGCGCCGCCCGGCGTTAAGAATCGCTTGAATGTCCGCGTCGCTCAGCGGCTGGTCGGTAAACTGGCGCACCGCGCGAAACGTGCGAATTGCTTCCTCGACTGTCACTCTGTCCCCCGCTTTCTGTCGGCATGACTCAAAGTCGCTCGATGATGGTCGCCGTGGACATGCCCAGGCCGACGCACATCACCTGGAGACCGAACTGGCCGCCGGTGGCCTCCAGGCCCGCCAGCATCTTCGCCATCAGCCCCGCGCCCGACGCGCCGAGCGGATGGCCGTGGGCGATAGCCCCGCCCCATGGATTGACCCGGCGCATGTCCGGGTCGAACTCACGCGCCCAGGCCAGCACGACCACGGCAAAAGCCTCGTTGATCTCGATCCAGTCGATGTCGGTCAGGGCCAGCCCGGCACGGTCCAGCGCCTGCCGCGTGGCCGGGATGACGCCGCTGAGTTGCAGCACCGGGTCGCTGCCGACCACGACGCGGGCGCGGAAGCGGGCGCGCGGGCGGAACCCGTCGGCCTCGGCCACGCTGCGCTCGCCCACGAGCACCGCCGACGCCCCATCGACGATGGCGCTGGCGTTCCCCGCCGTGACCACGCCGCGGTCCGCCGGGCGGAAGACGGGCGCCAGGCTCGCCATCCTGGCTGGATCGATCACGTCGCGCACTGCCTCGTCCCGCGTGAGGGTGAAGGAGGTGCCCGCCGCGTCCTGGCCGGGTGTAGGCAGCAGTTCGGTGTTGCAGCCTCCGTGCCACGCGGCGCTCGCCCGGCGATGGCTCTCCCGCGCCAGGGCGTCCGACTCTTCGCGGGTGATGTGCCACTGCTCCGCCACCCGCTCGGCGCTCTCGCCCTGATCCACCAGGTCGTAGCGGGCGCGCAGGGCCGCGTTGAGCGTCTTCAGGCCGCCGCCCAGGTCGCTGAACATGGGCACGCGGCTCATACTCTCCACGCCGCCGCCGACGGCATAGCGCATATCGCCCGCTTCGACGGCGCGCGCCGCCATATGCACGGCCTCCTGGCTCGATCCGCAGAAGCGGTTGATGGTCACGGCGGGCACTTCCACGGGCCACCCTGCCAGCAAAACCGCTTGCCGGGCGATTTCCGCCGCCTGTTCGCCCACCTGGGTGACGGTGCCCGCCACCACATCATCTATGCGGCCCGGCTCCAGGTGGGCGCGGTCCAGCAGGCCCTGTAACGTCCCGGCCAGCAGCGCGACCGGATGGGTGGCATGGTAGGCGCCGTTGCGGTTCTTGCCGTAGGGCGTGCGCACCGCTTCGAGAATTACCGCTTCGGGCATATCGGGTTCCTTTCGGTGGTCAGTGGTTGGTGGTCAGCGGTGTGCCTGCGGCACCGC
>JAICKM010000512.1 GCA_025927935.1 Chloroflexia bacterium
GGAATGGCGCTCTCCAGCAGGTCCTTGGGCCGGTTGATCAACTGCTCGCCGTCGGCGGGTGTGTCGAAGAATCCGCCGCGCTCCGGGTCGGCGAACTGGGCGATCATGGTATCGGCGAGGCCCCGTGCGGCCAGGAACCAGCGCGGGTCGAAGTCGGCCTCATACAGCGCGAGCAGGCCGGCAGCGTAGAAGGCGTAGTCTTCCAGAAAGGCGGTCAGGTGCGCCCGGCCGTCTTTATAGGTGCGCCACAGGCGGTCGCCGTCGCGCATCGTGCCTAGCACGAAAGCGGCGTTATACTGGGCCACTTGCCGGTAGTCCTCCCGGCCCAACACCCGCGCCGCCTCGGCGAAACTGCGCAGCATCAAACCGTTCCATGAGACAAGCACCTTATCGTCGCGCCCCGGCCAGACGCGCTGGGCGCGCGTGGTATAGAGCTTGCCCCGCGCGGCGGCCAGCAAGGCCAGCACCGTATCGAGCGGTAGATTAAGTTCCTGGGCCACGCCATCGGCCGGGCGGGACACGTTGAGTATGTTCTTGCCCTCGAAGTTGCCGCGCTCGGTCACGCCCCAGTAGGCGCGGGCCACGCGGGCTTCCTCTGGGGTGAGCGCCGCGTCGATCTCCGCCGGCGTCCAGACATAGAACTTGCCTTCCACGCCCTCGCTGTCGGCATCCTGGGTGGAATAGAAGGCCCCCTCCGGGCTGGTCATCTCACGAACCACGTAGTCCAGCACCTCTTCAACGATGCGCCGGTAGAACGGTTCGCCGGTGATCTGGTAAACATGCAGGTAGAGCCGGCTAAGCAGCGCGTTGTCGTAGAGCATCTTCTCGAAATGGGGCACCAGCCAGTGGTTGTCCACTGAATAGCGGTGGAAGCCGCCGCCCACTTGATCGTAGATTCCGCCGTTCGCCATGGCGCGCAACGTCTGCTCGATCATCGCCAGCAGGCGAGCGTCGCGCGTGCGGTGGTACTGGCGGACCAGGAACTCCCAGATCATCGGCTGGGGGAACTTGGGCGCGCCGCCCAGGCCGCCGTGGCGGCTGTCGAACTCCCCGCCCAGCGCGGCCGCCGCCCGGTCGAGGAACTCCGGGCGCAAGGCTTCGGGCGCAGCGGGGATGGCGCTCTGTTCGGCCAGGTGCGCGGCCAGGTCGTCCGCCGACTGGTCGATCTCGCCGCGCTGCTGCTCATAAGCCCGCGCCACAGACTGGAGCACGCGCTTGAAACCAGGCAAGCCATGGCGATCTTCGGACGGGAAATAGGTGCCGGCGAAAAACGGCTTACCCTCCGGCGTCAGGAATACCGTCATCGGCCAGCCACCCTGCCCGGTCAACGTTTGCACCGCCGCCATATAAATCGAGTCGAGGTCGGGCCGCTCCTCGCGGTCCACTTTGATGGCGACAAAGTGCGCGTTCATCAGGGCAGCCGTCGCCGGGTCCTCAAACGACTCATGCTCCATTACGTGGCACCAGTGGCAGGCCGAGTAGCCAATCGACAGGAGAATCGGCTTATCCTCGGCACGAGCGCGGGCCAGCGCCTCTGACCCCCAGGGGTACCAATCCACCGGATTGTTGGCGTGCTGCAACAGGTAGGGGCTGGTTTCTTGACTCAAGCGGTTAGCCATGGGTGCTCCTCTCCAATGCGCGACTCCTGCCGCGCCGTCCCTGCGGGCGATTCGCCATCCGTTCCCGCAAGGACTATGCCAACTTTCTTAACATGTTGAAATCGTCTACTAACCAAAGGTACTATTGTGTTTGCGAAAAAGCCCTGATATGATTGTAGCAGGCGTGCGCATACGCCTGATGAGTTGGCCCGCTGACAGCGCGTGAGTTGGCACACTGACAGCAGCATTCAATATTTTACGTTCTGGGAGCCGGGGACATGAGGAAGGAACGTCACTTACGGGCGAGTGCGGCGCGGGCACAAGGTCTGGTGGAGTATGGGCTGATTCTGGTACTGGTAATGGTGGTCGTGGTAGTAGTCGTCGCCATTGCCGGGGACGATCTGAATACCATGTTTTCCGTCGTCGCCAGCCAGGTACTGGCGATTACCCCCTGAATGCGTGCCTGAATCCGTGCCTGAATCCGCGCTGAGCCACGCCAGTTAATTCCCAAAATTCATTTAAGCGCCATCTATTTGCCATCTAATTGCCATTCATAGCTTGTTTTTCCTTGCATAATTTGGGACCTTGTGGTATAATTTCCCCGTAAGCACGCGGCCGTAGCTCAGCGGATTAGAGCGTTGGGTTGCGGACCCAAAGGTCGTAGGTTCGAGTCCTATCGGCCGCGCCAGAGCCGACCTATTAACTCGTTAATGGGTCGGCTTTTTTATGGAGAGGTGTCCGAGTGGTTGATGGAGCTCGTCTCGAAAACGAGTGAGGTGTGAAAGCCTTCGTGGGTTCGAATCCCACCCTCTCCGCCCTTGCGGGCGGTCATAAATAAAGAGGTTTGTGTCTGGAGAGGTCGCCTAGTTGGCCTATGGCGCTCGCCTGGAAAGCGGGTACGGTGCAAGCCGTCGTGGGTTCGAATCCCACCCTCTCCGCCCTCGTCGGCTGTGGGTGAGCCCCTGGAGGGTTCGCCCACTTTTTTTGCCCGGCCTGGTCGCCGGCCGAGGCGCCGCGCTAGGATACCGGCGATCAGCATATAAAGGAGAAACTATGGATAACGAGAACATGGACATGGGAGCCGGGCAGGTCAGTCCGGAAGAGGCCATGCGCCAACTGGTGCAACTGCGGGTGCAACTCGGCCCGGCGCGTTTCAATAGCGTGGCCCGGCAGATGGGCATGCCCGCCGAGTTGCTGGACCATATCGAGCAGACCGTGACGCTGATGGGTGGCGATGAGGGTGGTGCGGCGGCCCCGGCCGCCAGCGGCCTGGTGGATGCCAGCGGCCGCCCGCTCAGCAGCGCCGGGAGCGGCCTGGTGGACGCGAGCGGCCGCCCGCTGACGCCCAGTGCGCCCAGCCTCGACGGCTTGAACGGCAGCGTCGCGGACGACGAGGATGAGGACGAGGACCTGGAAGGCATGGAAGGCGTCGCCCTGGACGAGGAATCGAGCCGCCAGCTCTTCCAGGAACTGGTCGGCGTGCGCATGATCATCGGCCCGGAGAACTTCACCAACCTGGCCCAGCAAATGGGCATGCCCACCGAGGCCAGCGAGATGGTCGAAGTCGCCGCCGGGCAGGTCGAGGACGAGATCGCCACGCGCTACGAGAACCAGGAAGAGGCCATGACGGTGCGCCTGGTCAACGCGCGCATGATGATGGGCCAGGAGCGCTTTGCCGATTTTGCCGGCCAGGTGGGCATGCCCGCCGAGGTGATCGAGGAAGTTGAAAGCATTGCCGGGCAGATCGAGTCGGGGGCCAGCGACGCGGATGAGGACGGCGAGGACGACGAGGACGAAGGTCCGTCCCTGGCCTAGTGCCCGGCTCGCTCGCCTTGACATTTGGCGGCGGTTCGGGTATGATTATCTCAGTCGTGCTAAGCGGGGAGCTAGCGCTACCCTGTACCCGCAATGCGCTTTAGCGGGGCCGAATTCCCAATCGAGGTCCGGCTTTGTAGGACTGCTGGTACGAAGTGGTGTTGAAAGTCGGGTCCTACGCGGCAGAACACTATGAATCCTGTCAGGACCGGAAGGTAGCAGCAGTAAATAGACCGTTCTGGGTGCCGTAGGGGCGCCTGGCTGGAGCTAACTGGTATCAGTAAGCTGGAAGGCTGTATCGACAACGGGTGCACGATTTGCTATCATTGGAGGGTTGCCCATCTGGGCAGCCCTCTTTTGTTATCGCCGTAGGGGAGACCGCCCATGGACTCGCCCGCGCCTGATGCCCAACTGGCCCCGCTGACCGCTCGCGCCGTCGCCGCGCACCTGCGGGCCGCTGCCCTGGCCGCCGTGGACCCGGCCTGCGCGGTCGCCGATGCGCTGGCGCGCGACCCGCAAGCCGGCACGCTGACCGTGGCCGGGCGCACGCTCACCCTCGCCGAGTTTGATCGCATTTTTGTGCTGGGAGCGGGCAAAGCCGGGGCCGCGATGGCCCAGGCCGCCGAGGCCGCGCTGGGCGAGCTACCCATCTGGCAGGGCGGCCTGGTGATCGTCAAAGATCCGCCAGCCGCGCCCGGTCCGGCCACCATCGAGCTGGTGCAAGCCGGACATCCCCTCCCCAATGCCCGCGGCGTCGAGGCCGCGCAGCGTATCAGCGCGCTGGCCCGTGCCGGCGGTCCGCACGACCTGGTGCTGGTGCTGATCTCCGGCGGCGGCTCGGCGCTGCTGGCCGACCCCGCGCCCGGCCTCACCCTCGACGTGATCGGCGCCGTCACCAATCGCCTGTTGCGGGCGGGCGCGACCATCGGCGAACTCAACACCGTGCGTAAGCACCTGTCGGCGCTCAAGGGCGGCCAACTGGCCGGGCGCGCCGCCCCCGCCACGGTCGTCGCCCTGATCTTGAGCGATGTCGTGGGCAGCCCGCTCGACGTGATCGCCTCCGGCCCCACCGTGCCCGATCCCAGCACCTACGGCGACGCCCTGGCCGTGCTGGACCGCTACGAGTTGCGCGGGGCCATTCCAGCGGCGGCGCGCACCCACCTGGAGCAGGGCGCCGCCGGCACCATCCCCGAAACGCCCAAGCCGGGCGACCCGCTGTTCGAGCGGGTGATCACGCACATTGTCGGCGATAACCGGCGGGCGGCGCTGGCCGCCGTCGAGGCGGCGCGCGCTTTGGGGTTACACGCTGCTCTGCTCTCCACGTATATCGAAGGCGAGGCGCGCGAGGTGGGCCGCGTGCTGGCCGGGATCGCCAAGGAACTCCATGCCGGCGATCACCCTCTGCCTCGCCCGGCCTGCCTGGTGGCGGGCGGCGAGACCACCGTGACCGTGCGCGGCGCTGGCATGGGCGGGCGCAACCAGGAAGTGGCGCTGGGCGCGGCGCTGGCTCTGGACGGCTGGGGCGCACAGGTCGCCGTCGCCACCCTGGCGACCGACGGCGGCGACGGCAGTGGCGACGCGGCGGGCGCTTTCGCCAACGGCACGACGCTGGCACGGGCGCGCACTGCCGGTCTTGATGTGCAGGCCGCCCTGGCCGCCAACGACAGCTTCCACTTCTGGCAGGCCCTCGGCGATGCCGTGGTGACGGGGCCAACAGGCACCAACGTCAACGATCTGGCCTTTATATTGGCTATCTGATGAGGAGACACGGTTTTGAAACAAGGGAGTTTCACCTTTGTCCTGCATAGCCACCTGCCGTTCTACCGGCAGACCGGCCGCTGGCCGCACGGCGAGGAAGTGCTGCACGAAGCGATGGCCGAGACC
>JAICKM010000721.1 GCA_025927935.1 Chloroflexia bacterium
CAAGCACCTGCAAGACCAGTTGAGCGAGAAGGACCTGCCGCGCGTCGATCCCCTGGTGCGCGACCAGGGCTTCCCCGGCCTCGCCTGGACCACGATCAAGGGCCTCCCCAACTATGACTGCCGGGTGGCCGCCGACAGCGAACTGGCCCTGGACGACCCGCACCCGCTGATGGATCGCGTGGCCGACTGGATGGACGCGTCCGGTCATCACGGCGAGTTTGACGAATTGCCCTTCGCCATCCCGGCGCACCTGCGCTCGCGCCTGAGCACCGAGGCCGAGGAGTGCCCGCACGAGCGCTGCCCGCGCTACCACGATTGTTTCGCCATGGCCGCCCTGCGCCGGGCCAAGGCCGCGCCGGTGGTCATCACCAACCACGCGCTGCTGGGGCTACATGTGGCGGCGGGCGGCCATTTGCTGCCGGGGCCGTTCGACAACGTGGTGGTGGACGAAGCGCACGCCTTCGAGGACGCCGCCACGCGGGCTTACGGCTTCGAGTGCTCGTCGTTTGCCCTGCGCCGGCTGCTGCACAGCGACATCGTGCGCCGCACCGCCGGGCGCCCGCTCTTGCGCGAGGCCGAGGCGGCGCTGGCCCGTCTCGACCGCGAAGTGGCTGTGCTGCTCGGCGTGGCCGTGGCCGGGCTGCCGCTTCAGCAGGCCGCGCTCGACGACGGCGACCCGGCAGAGGGCGACTACACCGGCAGCCATGTGGATATCGAAGCCGTGCCCGGCCCGGCGCTCGACGCTGGGGGCATCAACCGCACGCTCCTGCACGCGCCGCTGGCCGCCGGGCACGCCCTGGCCGACCTGCTCGATAAGCTGGCAACCGACCTGGACCCCGACCGCCGCATCCTGGTCGATCAGTATCCCTACGACCGCTCCCCCTTCGACCTCGACCAGCCTGCGCTCGACGAATTGAGCGAGACCGAGACGGCGATGGCCCGCGCCGGCAAGCGGGCCGCCTCGCTGGCCGACCGGCTGCGCACCGTCTGCGGCGCCGAGGACCCGCTGCTGGTCTACTATATCGAGCAGGTGGGGTCGGCGGGGGCCGGGCTGCCCGCGTATAACCTGCTGGCGCTGCCGCTGGAGGTGGGGCCGTTCCTCGAAGCCTGGTGGGAGGAGCAGGCCACCATCCTGACCAGCGCCACCCTCTCCGACGGCCAGTCGTTCAGCTTCTTCAGCGACCGGCTGGGCCTGGCCCGCCCGCGCAAACTGGTCGTGCCCTCGCCCTTCGACTACCCTACCCGCACCCGCCTGGTGCTGACCCCGGTGCCCGGCCAGGCCAAGCCCGACGACGCCTACTTCGCCCGCCTGGCCGACCAGATCGCCCGCCTGATGGACGCCGCGGGCGGCAAGTGTCTGCTGCTGTTCACCAGCCACCGCGCGCTCGACGCCGTCTGGCAGCGGCTGAGCATCATGCGCATCGCCGGGTGGCGGCTCTACCGCCAGGGCGAGACGAGCCAGGCCCAACTGATCGCCGCGCTGCGCCAGGCCGCCCCCGACGACCGCATCGCCATGTTCGCCAGCCGCAGTTGGTGGCAGGGCGTGGACCTGCCCGGTATGCGCCTGGTGGTCCTGGACAAGCTGCCCTTCCCGCAACTGGGCGACCCGCTGGTGGCCGCGCGCAGCACTCAGATCGAGGACCTGGAAGGCCAGTCTTTCCGCCGCTACATGCTGCCCCTGGCCTTGATCGCCTTCCGCCAGGGCTTTGGCCGCCTCATGCGCAGCGAAACCGACTTCGGTGCGGTGGCCGTCTGCGACGCCCGCCTGGGCACCCGCCAGTACGGCGCCCGCTTCCTGGAGGCCCTACCCGAAGGCATCCCCGTCCTGGGCAGCAGCGACGAACTGCGCGCTTGGGTGCGGAGTATGGCGGCGGGGTGATACGCCGACCGGTCGCGGCGTCCTGATACTCTCTGGCGTACAAAAGCAGATTTTGTAGTCGTTAACAAGTTGTGGGCGAGAATCTGAATAATTTCACCCTTCACCAGCCTTCTGGCAGGAGCCTTACGGCTGATACCTACTCCATATCAGTTCTCCCTCCCCGTCGTATGCGCTGACAATAATGTGTGAGGTGTTGTCTGCAAATACCTGGAGTACTTGTGGTGTGACATTTTCTCTTATCTGGATGTCTGGCATGCCGTTTACGGTAGTTAGCACCGCAATAAGAAGTCGCGAATAGGCATGTGATTTTACCGCGGCTATTGTATCAGTATCGCGCGTGTGTGATGTAAGGAAGTGGTAGACTTCGCTTCCATACGTGAAGAATGGTCCCTGATAAGACAAAATCCACGGATCATATGGTGTGGCACTATCATCTTCAAATACAGCATAGCAATTAGACCCATGCAGATATTTTGAAATAAAGGACAATAAACGTTTGTAAGATTCAATCCCAAGTTCGTGGGTGCGGACCGGCACTATTTTAATACCTTGGATTTCTGCAACAGAATCGTCGGCTAATGGAATTATCCCGCCTGACTCAAATTTCCGAGCCGCTTCAGGGCTAACGTCGTTGGGTAAATACGCATGGACATGGCCGCTTTCTAACGGCAGGTTGGTCAGTTGTTTGGCGAGGGTTTTACCGTCGGCAAGAATAGATCGGATATAGGAAATGGCCTCTGGGCCAAAATTAATCTCTGTTAGCACCTATTCCTCGCACTTCTATTGTTTCGGCTCAGTCTTACAATCTGGGAAAATGAGATAATGCTGGTTGTTCAGTGCCCCACGTCCTATTAGCCTTTACCGCCCCTCGTGCTCCAGCAGTTGCGCCACCAGCGCCCGGAAGCGGTCGAGTTGGGCGGCGGCGTCGAGGTTGATCGTGTCGATGTCGGTGTCGAAGAGTTCGGTGAAGAGGGCCTGCTTCTCATAGAGCACGTCGAGCACGCGCTGCTCGATGGTCCCGGCGGCGATGATGTTGATCACGTTGACCGTGCTGGTCTGGCCCATGCGGTGGGCGCGGGCGATGCGCTGCTCCAGCCGCGCCGGGTTCCAGGGCAGGTCGAGGTTGATCACGTAGTCGGCCACTTGCAGGTTGAGGCCCAGCCCGCCCGCCTCGGTGGAGAGAAAGACGCCCAGGTCCGGCTCCTCGCGGAAGCGGCGCAGGGCCTCCTCGCGGGCCGTCGTGTTCATGCCGCCGTGCAGGCGCACGCTGGCGATGTTCAGCCGCCCCAGCGCCTCTTGCGCCAGGCGCGTCATGCGCTCCCACTCGCTGAAAACCAGGATCTTGTGCCCCGTCGCCAGCAGGTCGGGAATGATGTTGCCCAGTTCCACCAACTTGCTCGACGCGGCTACCTCCGGCGCGACCAGTTGCGCGGCGTCGGCCAGTTCGCGCAGGTGGGTGATGCACTCCAGCACGCGGCCCCGTGCCTCCCAGTCCCAGCGGCTTTCGCGCAGCAGGTCGAGCAGTTCGCGCTCCACTGGGCGGTAGAGCCGGGTTTGCTCCGGCGTCAGGTCCACGTTGTAGAAGTTGTCCACGCGGGGCGGCAGTTCGGTCAGCACGTCGGCCTTGCGGCGGCGCAGGAAGATCGGGGCCAGAGTGTGGCGCACCTGCTCCAGGTTCTTGTAGCCGATGATCGCCCCGAACGAGTCCTGCTCGGTGTGCTCGGCCAGGAACTGCCAGGCCGGGCCGAGCAGGCGCGGGTCGAGAAACTCGGTCACGCTGTA
>JAICKM010000062.1 GCA_025927935.1 Chloroflexia bacterium
GGCCGCGGCCTGCACAGCGCCTTCCGCGGTGAGCGGCGAGCCGGGTTCCTGGCCGGCGGCTTTACAGTGCCGCACCAGGTAGAGGTGCTTGGGCAATCGATTTCTCCGTCTAATGGCTAAATAGTCCGTCACCCACGCTCCGTCATTCTGAGCGGAGCGAAGAATCTCCGTCTTGTCGACCAAAAGACGTGACTCTTCGCTCCACTCCGAGTGACAATTGGCGGGTGAGGCTCCGCTCAGAGTGACAATTGGCGGATGACAGTCTATTAAAGCACGGTGGCACGACTTTTGAAAGTAGAGGCTGCGTACGGCAGATATTATACCGTGCGCACCTGGAAAACAACAGCGGCCCCGTCTCGCTCTGGCGCGCTGTATCATGGCTCCACCGACCGGTCAGGCCGGCGGGAAAGGACGAGATGTCGTGAACAAACCAATGGCCGTGGCCGAAAATGTGAAAAACGAGGCGGAGGCCAAAGCCCAGCAGACCGCCGCCAATCCCTGGGTCGAGCGCCTGGCCCGCTTCGGCTACGCGGTGCGCGGCATCCTCTATGCCGTGGTCGGGTTGCTGGCGGTGCAGGTCGCGTTAGGCGCGGGCGGCGCGACGACCGATAAAAACGGCGCCATCGCTACGATTGGCAGCCAGCCGTTCGGCAAGTTCCTGCTCGTGCTCATCGTAATTGGGTTAATCGGCTATTCGCTGTGGGGCTTTATCCGTGCGATCCTGGACCCGCTGCGCCGCGGCACCGATCCCAAGGGCATCGCCCAGCGCATCGGCTACCTGATCAGCGGCCTGTCATACGGCACGCTGGTGATCCCCACGGTGCGCTTCATCATGGGCAGCGGCGGCGGCGGCAACTCGAACGGCAGCGCCGATATGACCGCGGCGCTGCTCAGCCAGCCGTTTGGACAGTGGCTGGCCGGCCTGGTCGGGCTGATCGGCATGGCCGGCGGCCTGGGTCAGATGTACCAGGCATATAGCACCGATTTCAAGAAAGATTTCAAGTCGAGCGAGATGAGCGCCAACGAAATGAAACTGGCGACGTGGGTTGGCCGCATTGGGCTGGCCGCCCGTGGGGTGGTGTTCGTGATGCTCGGCTTCTTCGTGCTGCAAGCCGCCTTGCAGGCAAATCCACAGCAGGCTAAAGGACTGGACGGCGCCCTGGCAACCCTGGCCCACCAGCCCTTCGGTCCCTGGCTCCTGGGCGTGGTCGCCCTCGGCCTGGTGGCGTTTGGGGTCTATTCGGTGCTGTGCGCCCGCTGGATCCGCGTGACCCCCGGCGACGCGGCGAAGTAACCCAGGCCGCGCGGGCGGCACGAGCGGGGCCGGGTGGCAAACCACCCGGCCCTTTTTTGAAAGCCGATAGTGCGGGCCGAGACCCGATCCGCTCTAGACGGTCTGATTGCCCGTGTACGGCTGCGTGCCGTACTGCGGGTTATTGAAGTTGATATCCTCCGCGCCCGCATTGCGCAGGATGCGCCAGGCGTCGTCGTAGCGGTTGAACCCCGCCTTGACCGTGACCAGGATACGACCCTGGCGGAAGCGGTCCTCATACACGCGCGCTTCGTTCTCCGGCACGCCCAGGCCGACCAGCGCACCGACAATGGCGCCCGCCCCCGCGCCGATCACCGCGCCGGTAGCGGTGGTGCCGAGCACGGCGCCCAGGCCCGCGGCCAGCGGCCCCGCGGCCACCACCGGGCCGATGCCCGGAATCGCCAGCGCGCCGATGCCCACCAGCAGGCCACCAAGCCCGCCCAATACACCGCCGGTCACGGCGCCCTTCCCGGCGTCCTCACCGGCCTTGGTGCCGGTCTGGTTCGCCAGATTCTGCGCGCCCTGCTGATTCTGCATCAGGATGCCGATGTCGCTGGGTGCGAAACCCGCATCCTTCAGCCGCTCAATCGCGCGCTGAGCCGTCATTTGATCGTCGAACACGCCAATGACTGTCTCGCGTTGTGCTGTCCGATTAACCATGAGTCAAACCTCCTGGGTTCGTTACGATGCCGAGGGCTGCGTACCTGGCCGGTGACACAGGCAGCTTAACAAGCGCGCCCTCGTCATGCATAAGCACAGTCCGTCTGCTATAAACCTTTGACGACAGCCTGTGCGGGGCGAATATCCATACCTTATTTTGAGCAATTACTATGCCACTACGTACTACTGCTTCTAGTATATGGTAGCAGATCATCAAGCACGACGAGCGCGCACCGTCCCGACCTTGACGACTCTTCCAAGCAGGTGTAACATGCCTTGTATACGCTATATCGAGATGTTCGCGGCCTGGCGATATAGCGCCGCCTCCTGGGCTGGGCTTGCGGAACAAGGAGAACTGCTATGCAAGGCAACGGCACTGTCACTATCTTGATTGTGGGTGCCCTGATCCTGTTTGCCCTCTTTCGCCGGGCGCGCGGGCTGCTGACCCGGCAGAAGATCCGCCCGAATGGCATGGCGCTACGGCTGGGCATTTTTGCCGTGCTGGGCGTGGCGATTCTGCTGCTCACGCTGACCAACGCCCCGAGCTTGCTCGGCGATCTGATCGGGTTAGCGCTGGGAGCCGGCCTTGCCTGGGTGGGTCTGCGCCTGACGACCTTCGATCGGCAGCCCGACGGGCTGTACTACACGCCGAACAAGTACATCGGCATCGGGGTGTTCGCGCTCTTTGCGATCCGGCTTATCTACAAACTGGTCGTCGGGTTGAGTTCCGCGGATACGCTGGCCGGTACGACGCCGCGCGGGGTGGGCCTCAACGCCCTGTCGCAGTTCAGCAGCGATCCCCTGACCACGGCGGTCTATTTCCTCCTCATCGGCTATTACGTCTTCTATTACACGATGCTCATCCTGCGCTACCGGCAGGCGGCGGCGACCGGATAACGGCGCCGCGGCCCGCAACGCAGCGCGCGCGGCCAGCCTGCCCTCAGCGCACCAGGTTGGGGTAAAGCCGCGCGGCGAGCGACACGATCAGCATGTTGGCGACCAGCAGCACGCCGAAGTCGAGCGGCAGGCCGAGGGTGCTGGCGCCGCCCACGACCATCAACGTGCGCAAGCCGTCGACCATATAACTCAGTGGGTTCAGATGCGCGATCACGGCCACCCAGCCGGGCATCAGGCTTATCGGATAGAGGGCGTTAGAGGCGAAGAACAGGGGCATGGTGATCAGCTGGCCCATGCCCTGCACCCGCTCGCGGCTGCGCACCAGCGCGGCGATCACCAGCGAGAGCGTGGAGAAGAAGTTGGCCCCCAGGAACACCAGCAGCAGCACGCCGCCGACGCCGAGCGGCGCCAGGCTCACGTGGACGCCCATGATCAGCGCCAGGATGAAGATGGTCAGCGCCTGCGTGGCGCCGCGCACCCCGGCGGCCAGGCCCTTGCCCAGCACCAGCGCGGCGCGCGGCAACGGGCTGACCAGAAACTTTTGCAGCGTGCCCTGGTCGCGTTCCCAGATCACGGCGATACCCTGGAAGATGGCGATGTAGATCACCGACTGGGCCAGGATGCCCGGCGCCAGGAAGTCGAGATAGCTGCCCTGCCCGGCCGGGAGCGCCCGCAAGCGGCCAAACACGCCGCCGAAGATGGTGAGCCAGAGGATCGGTTGCACGGCGCGGGTCACCAGATCGAAGGGATCGTGGCGCAGCTTGCGCACTTCCAGGTCGGTGATCGCCCAGGTCTTGACCAGGAAAGAGAGGAGCGCGGCCCACGGAGTGGCCGGGGCGGGCCGGGCGGTGCGCGCCGGGCCGGATTCAGCCGAGGCGGCGGGCTGTGCGTCGTAGAGTGCGGGTTTCACGATAGCTGCCTCCGGAGTCGAGCGTGTCGCCGGTGAAGTAGACGAAAACGTCTTCGAGCGTGGCCGCGCCCCCCGGCACCTGGGCTTTCAATTCATCGGCGGTGCCCAGCGCAGAGATCCGCCCCTGGCTCATAATGGCGATGCGCGTCGCCAGGTCGTCCGCCTCTTCCATATAGTGCGTCGTCAAAAACAACGTGGAGCCGAACTCTTCGCGCAGCCGGGTGAGGTGTTCCCAGACCGCGCGCCGGGCCACCGGGTCGAGGCCGATGGTCGGCTCGTCCAGGAACAGGATGCGCGGGTGGTGGATCAGCGCCTGGGCGATTTCGAGGCGGCGCACCATACCGCCGGAGTAATTGCGCACCAGCCGGTCTGCGGCGTCGGCCAGCCCCATAAACTCCAGGGCGGTCCAGACCCGCTCTTTCTGCTCCGGGCGGGGCACGTCGTACAGACGGGCGAAGACCAGCAGGTTCTCGTAGCCGGTCAGCGCGCCGTCGGCGGAGAGCGCCTGCGGCACATAGCCAAGCAAGCGGCGCACCGCCCCGGCCTCGCGCACAATATCATAGCCACCCACCGTGGCGTGGCCCGCCGTGGGCGGCAACAGCGTGATCAGCATCTTGATCGTCGTCGATTTGCCCGCGCCGTTCGGCCCCAGCAAGGCAAACACTTCGCCCGGCCGCACTTCGAGGTCGATACCGTCGACAGCGCGCACCGGGCCGAAGGTGCGCACCAGCCCGGTGGCGCGCACCAGGGGCGGCCCCGTCTCCGCAATTGTCATTCTGCCGTTATCTCCGATTCCTATGGTCGCCGCGGAACACCGGCGTGGATTCAGGCCGCGTCACACCGTACCGCCGAGGTAGCGCCTAATTGTGCTGTTATTAGGTAGTATACCAGACCCGGCAAACCCAGCCAGGTACAGGCACAGCGAAGCCCGGATGGAAAACCATCCGGGCCAGGCAAAGCGGCCGGCCACCGGAGTGGCAGCCACACTACTGGTTCTGATTGAACGTGGTGTCGGTGTCTTCGGTGTAGCCGGTGCCGGTGGTGCGGTTGCTCTGGTTGCGACCGCCCTGGCCCTCGCGCGCCTGCACGCTACCCTGGGTGTTGACATCGATCTCCTCGCGGCGCACGGTATCGCTCACGTTGCGCTGCTCGGCGACCTGCTGCTTGTTGATCTCGATCTCCTCGCGCACGCGGGCCTGCTTCTGGACCTCAGCCGTCTCCTCGCGCACGGGCACGCGGATCACCTGATCATCCTCCAGCACTTGCTCTCCGGGCTGCACCGGGCGGTCCACCGCGTGGCGGGTTACGGTCACTTCCTCATGGCGCAATTCGACCGGCACATTGACCTGCTCCTCGCGCACATTCTTGCGGATCTCGACCTGGCCTGCCTCGCGCTGGCCCTTCTCGACGTTCAAGGTCTCCTCGACCAGCGGAACACGGATACGATCCGCGGTGTCGCCCTGGGTATAGCTACCCTGGCCGTAGTTGCTCTGATCCTGGGTGTAGCCGGTCTGGCCCTGGGTGTAGCTGCCCTGGTTCTGGGCATAGCTGGTCTGACCCTGGGTATAGCTACCAGCGCCGGCGTTGCTGAAGTCGATCTTCTCCGCCCCGGCATTGCGCAGGATGCGCTCGGCTTCGTTGTAGCGGTTGGCTCCGGCCTTGACCGTGACCAGGATGTTGCCCTGGTTGAAGCGCTCCTCATACACATGCGCTTCGTCCTCCGGCACGCCCATACCGATCAGTGCGCCGGCGATGGCGCCCACGCCCGCACCGAGTACTGCGCCGGTGGCGGTGCTGCCGAGCACGGCGCCCAGACCCGCGGCCAGCGGCCCCGCGGCCACCACCGGGCCGATACCCGGAATCGCCAGCGCGCCGATGCCGACCAGCAAGCCGCCCAGGCCGCCCAGGAGGCCACCGGCCACGGCGCCCTTCCCGGCGTCCTCGCCGGCCTTGGTGCCGGTCTGCGCCGCCAGGTCCTGCGCGCCTTCCTTATTCTGCATCAGGACGCCGATGTCATCCGGGCGGAACCCGGCATTCTTAAGCTGCTCAATGGCCGCCTGAGCGGTGTCGCTATCTTTGAACACGCCGACAACGGTTTCACGCTGAGTAGTTCGATTGGTCATTTGCTATCTCCTTTAATTATCTGGTAACTGTAATCCAAATCTATAACGGCACGGCCAGTCGATCCCGCCCACGGTGATCCCCAGTAGATCCCCGCGTAAAGGCGCAACGGAGCTACTGCTCCGGTGGCGCCGGTACCGATTCTGTTGGTTGGGCTTCCAGGCCCTCATGGGAAAAGGTGACTTCTTCCCGCCGGACAGGCTCGGCGAAATGACGAGTCACCGTGCGAACATGCTTGGTGATGCGCAGTTCCTCGACCAGGATGCGTTGTTTGACGACGACGATCTCTTCGCGCACCACCGGCACGATCAGAGTATCGCCCTCCTGGCGCTGCGCGGGCTGTTCGTCCTCGGCCAGCACCCGGTTAATCGGCATGCGCTCGACCGTGGCCTCTTCATAGCGCACCGGCACGTCCAGTTCCTGGGTGACGGTCTGCACCGTCTTGCGGACTTCCAGCGCGCCCGCCTCGTGCCATTGCGTCACGGGGACCAGGGTCTCTTCGACGAGCGGCACCTTCAACGGCTCACCAGGAGTAATATCGGTCACGACGGGCGCTGCCGGGGCCATCGTCGCATCGGCGAGGGCCCCGGCAGCGCCCTGGCCGATTTCCGTGGCTTCTTCACAGGTGATATTCAGCAGCACCGTGTTTTCCAGCACCTGGGCGATATAGCGGCCCGGTATCTGGAGCGGCGGTCCGTTCGCGCGGCCCTTCTCGGGGTTCACTTCAAGCACTTGCGCGGCGCCCGTGCCTTGCACGCCGCTAATGGTGCCCAACCGGTGGCCCAAACACTCTACAACCATGCCGGGACGGCATTCATTGGTCTGCATGATTATCCCTTGTCTACTCCCTATCCGCTAGAGGAAAGGCGAGAACCTCGGTGGGTGTCTTATCGATCCCTGTCATGTAGATTATGGGACCATACTGCATCCCGCTTTCTTAAGCCTTAGTATATAAAGCAAGCCGCGTGCCAGATGCCCATCCCCAGACCTCCGGCGTGGATCGGCAGCACCGAAAGTCGGTCCAGTGGCCGGGCGGGTTCCGTCGAGTGGACGATTGACCCGCCGACGCGATTCCCCGTAAGATAGGGATGGCCGGGCCGGAGGTCGAGGGTTATCGCAAGCCATTTATGCCGTCCTCTACCACTCACTCGCACGGCCGTCGACTCGCTGCAAGGTCTATGGTGCGCGTAGCTCAGCCCGCAGAGCGCCCGATTGTGGATCGGGTGGTCAGGGCAGGGGTTCAAGTCCCCGCGCTCACCCCACGCAGAGCCGGTCTGGCGCGGGTCGCACGCTTTGGGAAGTCGTTCAACTGGTAGGACGCCGGGTTCTGGCCCCGGTGATTGGGGTTCAAATCCCTGCTTCCCAGCCCCAGATCTTATGGTGCAACAGCGGCGAGGCCATGCCGCACAGACCGGCAGTCTAAAGCCGATGCACCTGTGATGGCAACGGCTACATACTCCCTGTCAAGAAAGCTTAAACAACTGAAAGATGCGCGACATACAACGGAGGCTTGTTTAGGGTGCGTATTTGCTATATCATGGAATGGGTATAGCTACCGACCCGGCGCAATGGTCCCGCGAGGGCGAACAGCAACCAAGTACGTTCAATCCACCGTATTTCCCGGATTTTGGCCCAATATAAGAGACCCGGCCGCGTATGCCTTCCTTGATCTCGTCACACCCGCGCATCCTCCGCAAGTCCAGCAGCGGCAGGATGGTTGCGGGGCGGACCGGAGGAGTGCGGCCAGGGCGCGGGCGCTAGCGGACCGGCCAACTCAGGGGCGCGGAGAGCAAATCAAGCATGTTTGATCGCTATCAAGCCGCGGTAGTCCAATACCTGGAAGCGCACCAGACGGAACTCATCGCGCTCATGCTCCAGTCATATACAGAAACCGGCGGGCATTATGCCGCCATCTCCAGCGATGTACGGGCGCAGCACGCGGCGAGCGACGTGCGCGAATTCAGCCAGGCGCTGAGCAGCCGCGCGGTGGATTTCGACGCGATTGGCCGGGCGATGGGGACCGCCGCCGACCAGGACCGCCTGGCCGACGTGGCGTTCATGATCACGGTTAACCTGCGCCTCTTCGCCGAGTTCGTCGTGGCGAGCCTGCCGGAGCAGCCTGATCTGGCCCGCGAACTGGTGCAGCGGGCGCATCATGTTGGGACTCGCCTGCGGTTGGCGTTGACGCGGGGGATGGAGCGGCGCGGCCTGCCCGCCACGCCGCCCCCCGCGGCTTCTATGCAACGGGGCCTGCGCGCGTCCGACTACGAATCGTGGGGCTGGGAGGCCGTGGCGACGCTGGGCGTGACCGCGGGCGGGGCGGCGTGGATCATCCGGCGCGCGCTGGCCCGGCAACCGGACGGCTGGTACGTCCGTGTGACCTGCGAACAACAAGCGCAGCCGCAACCCAATGAAGCGGCGCTGGCCGGGCCGTATGCTACTGCGGCCCTCGCCGAAGTCGGCGCTATCGACCTAATCCAGAACACCATTGATGCCATTGAGCACGACTCGTATCACGCGGGGACTCATCTGTCAACGCTGCGTGCTTCCTGGTAAGGACCGCGTGCTACCGGAGAGCCGGCAAGGCCCGCGCTTGGCTACCGCACACAACGGTGCTAACCGGCGCTTTCCCCGTAAGCGACTACCCACCCACAACCCGACGATGAAAAAAGCCCGGCAACACGAACGTGCTGCCGGGCCTGATTATTGCGGCGCGGGATCAATCGAGACTCTGGCCGTGATAGAACCAGTCTTCGACGACGACTTCGGCGGCGACCGCCTCAGCGACGAGCGCGTTGCACGCGCCTTGCGCTTCGGCCTGGCTTTGCAGCCCCACGGAGTTCTTGATCATGTGCCGGGGCAGGCGTTGATCCACGAAAGCGACTTCGACCCGCGTGGTATAGAGGGGCATACTGCCCTGTTTGCGGATTTCGGCCACGACATGCCCAATCGGAATGTCTGATTCCTTCCGCCAGTAGTTCTCTGCGATCTGGATCCAACTATCCATTGTGAGTCCTCCATCCGAATGCCAACCGCCGTCGTACCAAGGGAGGAAAGAGGCAGTTGCAGTTCGGCGAGTAAAGCAGTACGGTCTACAGGCCGCGGCCCGTGGGAACGGGATCAAGTCCAGGGAGGTGACTGTCGCCCACCGGCAAGCTCATCCTACTCGAATTTTCTGTGTTTGTCAACGAAAACGTTTGCATAGCCGCAATTATTTTCGCGTAAAACAAACGGTATAAGGGTCGAGCCACCCCGAGCAGAATTGACGGCACGAGAACGTACCCTTATACTGCGATAAATTCCTACCGAAGAGGTACAGCTATGCCGCGAGACAATACGTTATTGTCGGTGGGCGATTCCGCGCCCGCGTTCACGCTACCGGATGCCGGAGGCACATCGCACAGCCCTATCGCGGCGACCGGCGCGGGCGGCAAAGTCGCGCTGTTTTTCTTCCGCGGCATCTGGTGACCGAGTTGCCGGCGGCAGATGTCGCAGTTGCGACAACACTACGACGCGCTGACCGGGGCCGGATGGGCGATCTACGGCGTCACACCGGGGCGCCCGGACGCCGTGGCGGAATACACCCGCCAGGAGCAGATCCGCTTCCCCGTGCTGATCGACGCCGACCGCGCCGTCAGCAAGCTCTATGGCGTCTTCACGCCGTTCAGCCATGACGGCTTCAATATGCCCACCGTCAACATGCCCCACAACTCGACCGTCCTGATCGACGGCAGCGGGCGGATTCGCTACATCCACGTCGGCGCGCGCAGCACTGACCTGCCCGACGAAAGCGCTCTGCTGGGCGCCATGGCCCAGGTCGGCTGAGCGGCCGGAGGCTCAAGCCTCCGGCTGCGCGCGCAAAGCCCGCCTGCGCGGGCTAACTCGTGGGAACCTGAATCCAAAGGTCTAAACCACCCCTTATTTTAACGATCTCTGCGTCCTCTGCGCCTCTGCGCCTCTGCGGTGCGGATGAACGGCTGTCTGTGACTGCACGTTGACGATTCCGGCCCTTTTATGTTAGAGTGAGGGGCAAGATCGGGCCGCGTGCCCGGTCATGGATGTTAAACAACGAGGTTTGATGTCCGGTAGTGGTCTGCGCGTCCCATCCCTCCACCGCCCGGTGCCGGCGGCGGGCCACTCGGTCCTCATACCTCCCCATCCCCAGGCATGGAAGATCTATGAACTTCACACAAACGCCGGATGTCGAAATGGTCGTGCAGACGGTGCGCGACTACGTGGAAAAAAGCCTCCTGCCCCAGGAGATGGAGGTGGAACACCAGGCGCACATCCCCGCGGCGACGCTGCGCGAGATGGGCGACCTGGGCTTCTTCGGCCTGCCCTTCGCCGAGGACGAGGGGGGCATCGGCCTGGGCTTCACCGGCTACACGCTCGCGATGGAGCAACTGGGCCGCGCCAATGCCGCCTACGCCATCTTGCTGAGCGCGAGCAGCGGCCTGGCGGGCGAGACGCTGGCCCTGGGCGGCACGCCGGCCCAGCGGGAGCGCTGGCTGACGCCCCTGGCGGCGGGCCAGGTGCTCGGCGCCTGGGGGCTGGTGGAGGAAGGCACCACCAGCACGGGCCACGGCCTGCGCACTACGGCCACCCGCGCGGGCGACTCCTACCGGCTCGACGGCAGCAAAAGCTGGGTGATCAACGGTCCCGCCGCCGGACTCTACGTCATCTTCGCCCAACTGGCGGGCGAGGGCGAGAGCGGCACGGCGGCGTTCGTCGTGGAGCAAGGCACGGCGGGCCTGACCACCGGCCCCGCGCAAGTGGAGCTGGGGCTGCACGGCGTGGGCATCTGCGAGGTGCGCCTGGTGAACTGCGTGGTCCCGGCGGCCCACCGGCTGGCGGGCGCGGCGCCCGACGGATCGGCGAACCCCGGCCTGGCCCTCGCCGGGCGCGTGCTGCGCCGCTACGGCGTCACCCTGGGCGCGATTGCCGTGGGTGGCGCAGCGCGCCTGCTCGACGCCTCGCTGGACTTCGCCTTGCAGCGCCGCCAGTTCGGCCAGCCGGTTGGGGCGTTCGGCGCCGTGCAGAACATGCTGGCTGACAGCGCGACCGAGATCTTCGCGGCCCAACAAGCCGTCTACCGGGCGGCCTGGGGCATCGAGGCGCAGCGCGACGAGCCGCTCCTGGCGGCACAGGCCAAGCTGTTCGCCACCGAGATGTACTACCGCGTGGCCGACCGGGCCATGCAGGTCCACGGCGGCATGGGCTTCATGAAGGAACTCTGGATCGAGCGCGGATACCGCGACGCCCGCATGTTCCGCCTGCTCGGCGTGAGCAGCGAAGAACTGCGCACCACCATCGCCCACCTGCTTGGCTGCCCTTGACGAGTGCTGAGTGCTGAGTACGACGAGGACGAGTTAGTACGAGTGCTCAGTGCTTGAGGTTCTTGGCATCGCACATATGAAGGGCTACAGGTTATTGTTGTTGGATAAATCGCAAGGTATTGAGTTTGGGGGGACGGAGTAGAGTGTGATAGATCATTTGTCACTCTGAGCGGAGCGAAGAGTCTCGTCTGGTGCCCTACAAGACGGAGATTCTTCGCTCCGCTCAGAATGACGAATACTTTTGTCCAGCATTTGGCACTAATCAGACTTCACTACTCAGCACTCAGCACTCAGTACTCAGTACTCAGTACTCGTTAAGGAGGGTGGTATTCCTTGAACATTATCGTGTGTATGAAACAGGTGCCGGATACGACGGCGGAGAAGCGCTTGAACGCCGACGGCACCCTGGACCGCGCGAGCGTGCCCGCCGTGGTGAACCCGTGGGACGAGTATGCGATTGAAACGGCACTGCGCATCCGCGAGGCGCAAGGCGGCGAAGTGACGCTGCTGTGCATGGGGCCGGAGAACGCACCGGAGACCATCCGCCGCGGGCTCGCGATGGGCGCCGATAAGGGCGTGCTGGTCACGGACCCAGCGCTGCACGGCAGCGATATGTGGGCCACCGGCTATGTGCTGGCCCAAGCGCTGAAGCAGTTGCAATTCGACCTGGTCCTGTTCGGCAGCCAGAGCACCGACGCGGGCGGCGGCATTGTCTACGGCATCGTGGCCGAGTTGCTCAACCTGCCGCAGGTGAGCTGGGTCAACCAGATCGAGGTGGGCGGCGGCAAGGTGCGCGGCCAGCGGCTCAGCGACGCGGGCTTCGACATCGTCGAGGCGGCGCTGCCCGCGCTGGTCAGCATCACCCAGACGCCCTACGAGCCGCGCTACCCCACCCTGCCGAATATCATGAAGGCCAAAAAGAAGGAACTGCGCACCTGGTCGCTGGCCGACGTGGGCGTGGACGGCGGGCAAGTCGGCCTCCAGGCCGCGCGCACCGCCGTGACCGGCACCGAGAAGCCGCAAACCGAGCGCCAGGTCCAGACCTATGTCGCCGAGGACCCGGAAGCCACCGCGAAGTACATCGCCGACTTCCTGGCCGCCCGCAAGTTGATTTGACGAGTGGTCAGTGGTCAGTGGTTAGTGGTCAGTAGGAATAAGTAGTGCCGATCGGCGGCAAGGCCGGTTTGAAACCGGCCCCTACAGGCACTACTCGGCACTGACCACTGATCACCGATCACTGACCACTGACAGGAGAGCTACCATTGAGCACGACACGCGATATTTTTGTCATGGCGGAAGTGGACAGCCAGGGCAAGCCGAAGCGCCTGAGCCTGGAACTGGCGAGCAAGGCCGCCGAACTGGCCGGGCAGGTGGGGGGCCGGGCCGTGGCCGTGGTCTGCGGGCCGCGCAGCGCCGCCGAAGCCCTGGGCGCCTACGGCGTGCAACAGGTCTATCTGTGCACCGATGCGCGCTGCCAGGAAGAGTTGATCGGCCCGCCCGCCGCGGTGCTGGCCGCGCTGGTGCGCGAGCACAACCCCTGGCTGGTGCTGCTGCCGGGCAGCCCGCTGGGCAAGGACTGGGCGGGCCGCCTGGTCGGCAAGCTCGGCCTGGGCGTGGAGGCGAACGTCGCCGCGCTGGATGTGGTGGACGGCAAGGCGCAGGTGATGATCCCGGCTTTCAGCGGCGCGTTGCGCGTCAGCAGCACCTTCACGACGGATGGCACGCAGCCGGGCGTGGTCATCGTCAACCCCGGCTCGTTCGACCTCAAGAAGGGCGAGGGCACGGCGGAGATCAGCGAAGTGCCGGTCCCGGCGGACACCCCGGCGCAGGTGCGTATCGTGGAGCGCAAGGCCGAGCAGGGCGGCGTGCCCAACCTGGCCGAAGCGCAGGTAATCGTGGCCGGGGGCCGTGGCCTGGGCGACGCGCAGAACTTCGACATGGTGCGCGAACTGGCCGCCAACCTGAACGGGGCCGTCGGCGCCACCCGCGCCGTGGTCGACTCCGGCTGGATCCCCTACGCCTACCAGATCGGCCAGACGGGCAAAACGGTGAAACCCAAGCTCTACCTGGCCGTGGGCATCTCCGGCGAGATCCAGCACAAGGTGGGTATGCAGACCAGCGGCACCATCGTCGCCATCAACAACAACCGCGAGGCGCCGATCATGCAGTTCGCCGACCTGGCCGTCGTCGGCGACCTCTTCAAGGTCGTCCCGGCCCTCAACGCCGAACTGGCCCGCCGCAAGAACAGTTAACAAGTGCTGAGTGCTGAGTGCTGAGTGAAGACGAGGGACAGCACGTAGATTGTAGGGGCGGTCCGGCGTGACCGCCCTGGCGGGGCGCCGGATCTGCTTCCCCGGACTCGTCACGACTCAGCACTCAGCACTCAGCACTCGTCGAGGAGGCTCATGGTACCGACACAAGACTTGTTGCCGCGCCTGATCCTGATCGCCATGATGGCTACGGCGATTGGCTGGTTTGGCTACCGGCTGCGGCAGATTTACAGCTATGCGATGCTGGGCCGCCCGCAGCCACGCTTCGACCGGCTGCCGGACCGGATCGCGCTGTTCAACAAGAACGTGCTGGGCCAGTTCCGGTTGTGGAATCACTACACCGCCGCCGGGCTGGCCCACGCATTCACCTTCTGGGGCTTCCTGGTCATCCAGATCGGGGCGCTCGACCTGTTCCTGTCGGCCCTGGTGCCGGGGTGGCGCCTGCCGCTGTTCGGCGGCGCCACCTGGTTCATGTTCGTGCAGGATCTGGCCGAGGTGTTTGTGCTGGTCGCCATCGCCACGTTCTTCTACCGCCGCTATGTCACGCAGCCGGAGCGCCTGAGCCGCGATCCGCAGGGGCCGATCATCCTGGCGTTGATCGCCCTGCTCATGGTCACGCTGCTCATCATCCAGGGCGCGGAGATCGTGGCCGGCGCCGAGCCGCACAATTGGGTCTTCCGGCCCTTCTCGACGGCCGTGGCGGCGCTGTTTGAGGCGTTCGGGGCCACCGCCACGAGCGGGTGGCTCTATGTGGTCCATGATGCGTCGTGGTGGGTGCATGTCGGTACCATCCTGGGCTTCCTGGTCTACCTGGGCTACTCCAAGCACATGCACCTGTTTACGTCGCCGCTCACCGTCTTCTTCTACGATCTGACGCCCAAGGGCGCCCTGCCGCTGGTGAAAGACATCGAGCAGCGCATCGAGAACGAGGAGCCGCTGGGTGCCAGCCGCATTGAAGACCTGGGCCGCAAGGACATCCTGGACCTCTACACCTGCACCGAGTGCGGGCGCTGCCAGGACGCCTGCCCGGCCTGGGACACCGACAAGCCGCTCTCGCCCAAGAAGCTAATCCTCGACCTGCAAGAGCATGTGCTGATGGCCGGGCCGGCCCTGGTGGCCGCTAAACAAAAGGCGTCCCTGAAGCAGGAGGCCGCCGGGTCGGGCGTGACCGCCCTGCAATCGCTGGTCGAAGAGGCGCGTATGCCGCTGGCCGGCGGCGTGATCATGGACGAGACGCTCTGGTCCTGCACCACTTGCCGCGCCTGTATGCAGGCGTGCCCGGTGTTCATCGAGCATGTGCCGAAGATCGTGGATATGCGCCGCAACCTGGTCATGCAGGAGGGCCGCATCCCCGACGAACTGGCGCGCACCTTCCGCAACCTGGAGCAGAACGGCAACCCCTGGCAGTTCAACAACGCCACGCGCACCAAGTGGGCCGACGGCCTCGGTATCCCCGAAGTTGCCGACGTGGAGGATGTGTCGGGGCTGGAAGTGGTCTGGTGGGTGGGCTGTCTGGGATCGTTCGACCAGCGCAACCAGAAGATCAGCCGCGCGCTGGCCGCCATCTTCAAGCAGGCCAACGTCAACTTCGCCATCATGGGCAAGAGCGAGTCGTGCTGCGGCGACCCGGCCCGCCGCCCCGGCAACGAATACCTCTACCAGGTGCTGGCCCAGGCCAACATCGAGACGATGAACGAACTGAAAGTGACCAAACTGGTCACGGCCTGCCCGCACTGCTTCAACACGATCAAGAACGAGTACCCGCAATTGGGGGGCAACTACGAGGTGATGCACCACTCCGAGTTCATCAACTACCTGATCAAGGAGGGACGCATCAAGCTGGGCACCGCCGTGGAACAGACCATCACCTTCCACGACCCCTGCTACCTGGGCCGCTACAACGACGGCTACGACGCCCCGCGCGAGATTCTGGAAGCGATTCCCGGCGTGAACCTGGTCGAGATGAAGCGCAGCCGGGAGACGGCACGCTGCTGCGGCGCGGGGGGCGGGCGCATGTGGCTCGAAGAGCGCCACGGGCGGCGCATGAACCAGAACCGCATCGTCGACGTGCAGGAAACGGGCGCGGGCACCCTGGCATCGGGCTGCCCCTTCTGCACCTCCATGTTCCAGGACGGCATCAAGGGCAAAGGTGTCGAAAACGACCTGCAACTGCTGGACCTGGCCGAGCTAGTGCAGGCCAGCATGACCAGCGGCGACGGCGCGGCCCCCGCGCCCACCGGCAGCACCCCGCCGGCGCCTGTCGCCTGATCACGCGCCGGTCCCGCAAACAAAGCCTCGCCACCCCAATGCAGAGTGGCGAGGCTTTGTATTGGGCATCAATAATGGTAACGGCAAGCCAGGTGTGATCTTCAAACCCAGCCCGGTCAAATTCCAAGCTTCTCAAGCGCTTGCGCAAATGGAATGCCGGCCTGACGCTGCATGGCTTCCAACAAGCGGCGTTTCATGGCGTCGCTATTGACCGGATAAGCCGTTTCGCGCTCCGCCAGGATCTCGCGCCATAGTTCGATGGGCACAATGACGCCTTGCACGTTGCCTTTTTCGTCGGAGACATATGGGCACAATGACGCCTTGCACGTTGCCTTTTTCGTCGGAGACATATTGTACCTGCGGTTCAGGATCAATCATCGCGCACCCTCGTTAGGCTCCTGCTAGACAGTTCAGCATCAGGCGGTTTCGTTCTCGTGGATCTGCGCGTCTATTTCGTCCCGGTGCGACCGGTAGTAGGACCAGGCATTA
>JAICKM010000504.1 GCA_025927935.1 Chloroflexia bacterium
CTACGAAGAGATCGGGGAGGTGGTGGAAGTGGGGCCGGGCGTGCGGAACCTGCCGCTGGGCAGCCGGGTATACGGCACGTGGGGCCACCGCACGATCCACATCGGCACGGCGGCCTATGCCCGCGAGCACATCCTACCGCCGGATGTCGATGCACTCTACGGCATCTTCTCGCACATCGGGGCCATCGCCCTGAACGGGGTGCTCGACGCGGGTATCCGCCTGGGCGAAACGGTGGCCGTGTTCGGGTTGGGCGTGGTCGGGCAGCTTGTCGCCCGCCTGGCGAAGCTGTCGGGGGCGGAGGTCATCGGGGTCGATCTCATCCCGCTGCGCCTGGAAACGGCCCGCCGGCTGGGCATCGACACCGCCCTGGATGCCG
This sequence comes from Chloroflexia bacterium, assembly GCA_025927935.1. Next base: position 378 of record JAICKM010000504.1, read on the forward strand.
GAGCGGGATCGGCGGCGGAGCAGATCAAGCGGCTGACCGGCGGGCGTGGGGCCGACGTGTGTATCGAGGCGTCCGGGGCGGCGGCGGCGCTCCATGAGGCCATCCGCGCCGCCGCCTATTCCTCGAAGGTGGTCACGTTGGGCTTCTTCCAGGGCGGGGCGCAGGGCCTGTATCTGGGCGAGGAGTTTCACCACAACCGCATCAACGTCGTCTGCTCGCAGATCTCCGGCCTGGCGCCGGACCTCCAGCATCGCTGGGACCGCGCCCGGCTGGTGCGGACCTTCATGGCGCTGGCGGCGCAGGGCAAGGTGGAACTGCGGCCCCTGATCACCCACCTGCTGCCCGCCGCCGAGGCGCCCCGGCTGTTCCAGTTGTTGGACGAGCGGCCCGCCGAGGTGCTTCAGGCGGTGCTCGACTTCCGGGAGGAGATCCCCGCGACCATGGTCACGCGCCCGGCGGACCCGGCCCCGCCCCCGGCGTCGTCGTGACGGATGAGGAGGACAAGGCACGCAGATGAGAGTTGCCATGATCGGCAGCGGCGGCATTGCCCGGCGCCATATCGGCGTGCTGGCCGCCGAACCGGAGGTCGAACTGGCGGGTATTGTCTCGCCGAGTCCCGAAAGGGCGGCGACGGTGGCGCACCGCTGGCGGTGCCCGGTGTACGGCAGCATCGCGGAGTTGCTGAGCGCGGAACCGGTTGATGCGGCCTGGCTCTGTGTTCCGCCCGGCCAGCATGGCGAGATCGAGGCGCGGCTGATCGAGCGCGGCATCCCCTTCTTCGTGGAGAAGCCACTTTCGGCGGACCGGCGCACGGGGGAGGAGATCGCGGCTGCCCTGGCGCGCACGGGCCTGCTTGCCGCAGTGGGCTATCACTGGCGCGCGCTGGACACAATCCCGGAGGTGCGGCGCACCCTGGCGGACCACCCGGCGCGCATGGTGCTGGGCGCCTGGCATGATGCCACGCCGCCGCCGGAGTGGTGGCGCCACCAGAGCAGCGGCGGCGGCCAGATGGTCGAGCAGGCGACGCACCTGGTCGACCTGGCGCGGCTGCTGGTCGGCGAGGCCACCGTGACGGCGGCAACGGCGATGCGCTACGGGCAGGCCGCCTACCCGGACGCCGATGTGGCCGACGCGGGGGCCGCCCTGCTGCGCTTCGACGCGGGGGCGACGGGGGTATTCACCGCCACCTGCCTGCTGGGCGGGCCGGCCGCCGCGCAGGTGCAGATCGTGTGCGAGGGTCTGTTGGTCACGGTCACGCAGCGCAGCGTGCTGTACGATTCGGGCCGGGAGCGCCGCGAGGTGCTGACCGGCAATGACCCGTTCGTGGACGAGGACCGCGCCTTCTTGCAGGCGGTCGCACAGAACGACCGGTCCCTCCTGGTGAGCAGCTATGCTGATGCCCTGCTCACCCATCACCTCTGCTTCGACGTGCAGGCCGCGAGCGGCTACCGCCCGTAGCCCCGCGGCTTGAATTGCCGCTCAGGTTCCGAAGGATCGCGTTGATTGCCTCTCAGAAGGGCATTTGCCAACCAGCGGGCACTACCCCTCCGGACGCGCCGCTGTTCCCGACGCGTGCCAGGATCGCCGTTGGGCCGGGCGCGGTGCTCTATGCCTTGGACCGGTAGCGGGCATGGTTGGCGTCTACCGGCTCTGCACATAAATCGAGGAGCGGTATTACTCCCCCGGTCAGATAAGGCGACGGTGTTGCGCCCCGTAACATGCAGAACGCCGTCTATGAGCATAACGATATGAACTCGGTAAGAGTCATAATTTCAGCGTCCAAGGTATTGCATCTGGTTGAATGTTATGCTATGATGTGCTTAAGTTTCGCGATTATAAATTCGTGTGTACCACCTCAGGTAATCTTCATTATATAAGCCGTAGCTGCCCGGGACGCTACAACGTCGGGACCACACTGCTCCATAACCGCATAACTGGTTTGCGGAAGCGAAGAGGCTCCGGTTGGATCTGCACAACCGGCCGGAGCGGAGCAACGGGTGCCCCGCCCGCCTTTAAGTTCGCACTCGGTAGTCTGTTGAATGTGCCTGCCGGCCTCTATATGAGGTACTCGAAGGCCGTTTTGACTCCGCGACCTGCCTGCGATCCGGACACCGGTTCCACGTCACAATCACACCGTCCATGCCCGCCCTAGCAACCACTTAGCGAAAGTCCATATTTCATCCGTTGCGCGCAACTTGCGCGTATTGCCAACCAGGTTCATAAAATGCGCCCTCAGAGCGTGCGTGGCCGCCCCGGCTAACCGCGAACTGGCGCTCGCAATACTGCTTTAAGTCTGTGGTGCCCTTTACTGGCGGCACCGCATCAGGGGCGCGTTGCCTTTCCGATCGGCATCCGGTGCTGTATCGACGCCGGGGGCGGGCCAGCGCGTGGCCGTCATTCTTGGGACCATCGGAAAACGGGTCCCACATCTTTATCACGTCGACCGCCGGCCCTGTGGTTGGGCCGGGCGGAGCAGGGTCGGAACATCATTGCATAGGGAGGTCGCCAGCCATGATGCGTTGGATCGTCGGATCAAGCCTGAAGTTGCGATACATGGTGCTTGCTATCGCGGTGGCGGTGATGTTCTTCGGTATCATCCGGCTTCGTGATACGCCGGTGGATGTCTTTCCTGAGTTCGCGCCGCCGTATGTGGAGATTCAGACCGAGGCGCTGGGACTGTCCGCCGCCGAAGTGGAACAATTGGTCACAGTCCCAATGGAGGAGTTGTTCAACGGCGTGCCCTGGCTGGAGACCATGCGCTCCGAGTCGATCCCAGGGTTGTCGTCCATCGTCCTCATCTTCCAGCCCGGCACCGACCTGATGCGGGCGCGGGCATTGGTGCAAGAGCGCCTGACCCAGGCGCAGGGCCTGCCGACGAAAAACGTATCCAAACCGCCGGTCATGCTCCAGCCCTTGTCGTCTACCAGCCGGGTTATGCAGATCGGGCTGTCCTCCAAGGACCTGTCGCTGATCGAGATGTCGGTGCTGACCCGGTGGACGATCCGGCCCCGCTTGATGGGCGTGCCCGGCGTGGCGAATGTGGCCGTCTGGGGCGCGCGGCAGCGCCAACTCCAGGTGCAGGTCGATCCCGACCAGTTGCGCGCGCATGGGGTGAAGCTCGATCAAATCATCCGCACCGCCGGAGATGCCCTGTGGGTGTCGCCGTTAAGCTTCTTAAACGCATCCACGCCCGGTATCACCGGCGGGTTTATCGATACGCCTAACCAACGACTGGGCGTCCGGCACTTCCTGCCCATTTCATCGCCCGCTGACCTGGCCCAGGTGACGGTGGCCGGCGCGGCGATGCGCCTGGGAGATGTGGCGGCGGTGGTGGAAAACCACCAACCGCTCATAGGCGACGCCGTCGTCGCCGATGGGACGGGCCTGCTGCTTGTCGTGGAGAAATTTCCCTGGGCCAACACCCTGGAGGTGACGCGCGGGGTGGAAGACGCGCTCGCCGCCTTACAACCCGGCCTGCCCGGTCTTGCCATGGACCCCACCATCTTCCGCCCGGCGACCTTCATCGAGATGGCGCTCGATAATCTCACCTTGTCGCTGATCATCGGTTCGCTGCTCCTGGTGCTGGTGGTGGGCGCGTTCCTGTTTGAGTGGCGCACGGCGCTGATTAGTCTGGTGGCGATTCCCTTGTCGCTCATGGCCGGCGGGTTGGTGCTCTATCTGAGCGGCGCCGGTATCAACACGATGATCCTGGCGGGGTTCGTGATCGCCGTGGGGGTGGTCGTCGACGACGCCATCATCGACGTCGAAAACATCGCGCGGCGGCTGCGCCAGCATCGCAAAGAGGGTAGCGACAAGTCAACGGCGGCGATTATTCTGGAGGCGTCGCTGGAGGTACGCGGCTCGATCATCTTCGCGACGCTGATCATTGTGCTGGCGCTGGTGCCTGTCTTCTTCCTGGAGGGCCTGTCGGGCGCGTTTTTCCAGCCGCTGGCGCTGTCCTATGTGCTGGCGGTGCTGGCCTCGATGCTGGTGGCGCTGACCGTGACCCCGGCGCTGGCCTTGCTGCTGCTGGCTCGCGCGCCCATCGAGCGCCGGGAATCCCCGCTGGCACGCCTGCTCCAGCGGGGCTACGAGCGTGTACTGGCGCGGCTCATCCGCAGCCCGCGTCCCGCATACCTGGCGGTGGCGATCATGCTGGTGTCGGGTCTCGCGGTGCTGCCCTTCCTGGGACAGTCGTTGCTGCCGTCGTTCAAGGAGACCGACCTGCTGGTTGACTGGGTGGGCGCGCCGGGCACGTCCCATCCGGAAATGACGCGGATCACCACGGAGGCCGGGAAGGAGTTGCGAGGCGTGCCGGGCGTCCGCAATTTCGGCGCCCACGTGGGCCGCGCCGTGACGGGCGATGAGGTGGTGAGCATCAATTCGGCGCGTGGTTGGATCAGCGTCGATCCGGCTGCCGACTATGACCAGACGCTGGCCGCTGTGCAGGAGACCGTCGACGGCTATGCGGGGATCGACCGCGAGGTGCTGACCTATCTGCGGGAGCGCGTCCGCGACGTGCTGACGGGCACCGACGATGCCGTGGTGGTGCGCATTTACGGCCCCGACCTGCCTGTCTTGCGCCAGAAGGCCGAGGAGGTGCGCCAGGCGCTTATGGGAATCGAGGGCGTCGTTGATCTGCGTGTAGAGTCCCAGGTGGAGGAGCCACAGGTCGAGATCAAGGTCGATCTTGCCAGGGCGGAACCGTATGGACTCAAACCCGGCGATGTGCGCCGGGCCGCCGCGACCCTGGTGAACGGTCTTGAAGTGGGGAATCTGTTCGAGGAGCAAAAGGTGTTCGACGTGGTGGTGATGGGTACACCCGAACTACGCCATAGTCTGACCAGCCTGCGCGAACTGCTGATCGACACCCCCACAGGCGGGCAGGTGCGTTTGGAGGATGTGGCGACGGTGCGCATCATCCCGGCGGAGAATATCATCAAGCGGGAAGCGGCCTCGCGGCGCATCGACGTGGGCCTGAGCGTGCGTGGGCGCGATCTGGGC
>JAICKM010001029.1 GCA_025927935.1 Chloroflexia bacterium
AACTGGGCCTGGACGCCACCGGCTACGGCGTGCTGCTTGGTAGCCTGGGCCTGGGCGCGGTGGGTGGCGCGGCGCTGCTGCCGCGTTTCCGGCGCGCGCTGCCGGTGGACCGGCTGGTTGTCGCGGCTACCGTCGTCTTTGCCGTCGCCACCCTGGCCCTGGGCTACGTGCAGAACCTCCTGCTGCTCGACGCCACCTTGATCGCCGGGGGCATCGCCTGGATCACGCTGACATCGAGCCTGAACGTGTCGGCCCAGAGTACCGCCCCCGGCTGGGTACGCGCCCGCGTGCTGGGGGTCTACCTGCTGGTCTTTCAGGGCGGGTTGGCGGCGGGCAGCGCCGTCTGGGGCGCGCTGGCAACCCAATTCGGCAACGCCCCGGCCCTGCTGGGCGCGGCGCTAACGCTGCTGGCGGGGATCGCCGCCGCCCGGCGCTGGCGCTTGCAGCCGGTGGAAGAGATCGACCTCACCCCCGCGCTCTATTTCGCCGAACCCAAGCTCATTCTGGAACCCGATCCCGAAGATGGGCCGGTGCTGGTGACAGCGGAGTACCAGGTGCCGAACACCAATGCGCGCGCCTTCGTCGAGGCAATGGAGGCAGTGGGCCGCCACCGGCGGCGCGACGGCGCGATGCGCTGGGGCCTGTTCCGCGATCCGGGCGCGCCGGAGCGCTACATCGAAACCTTTGTCGTCGCTTCCTGGGCCGAGCACATGCGCCAGCATGAGCGGGCCACGGTCTCCGACCGCACGACGCGGGAGTACGCCTTTACCTTCCTCGCGCCCGGCACTGGGCCGGTGGTTTTCCATTTCATCGCCGCGAACGCCCTGAACCCGGACCTGGCGACCATGCCGGCCACGCCGGTGGCGACAGCCGAAGGTGAGCTGAATCGCTAGCGCCGCGCTGCACGCTCCCCAACCATGTACCGGCCACGCCGGCCCGCGCTAACCCTGCAAATGGGCCACGTAGCAAGCGTCGATCAATTGCTCCATCTCCGCGGCGATCTGGTCCCACTCCTGCTGCGCCAGCACCTCGTCCTCGGCGGCGATACGGGCCGCGCACGTCGCGGGATCCTCGGCCAGCGCCGCATCCACGGCGGCGACAAACTCATCCGCCGTCCCGGCCAGGCGGACAATGTGCCCATACGGCCCGGCCACATCCGTGATCGGCGTGGAGACAACCGGCTTGTGCGCGGCCATATACTCCAGGGTCTTGGTCGGGCTGATAAAGCGCGTGCTTTCGTTCAGCGCGAAAGGCATCATGCAAACATCGAAGCCCTTCAGAAAGCCGGGCAAGGCCGCATACTCTTGCTTGCCGGGATAGTGAATATTCGGCGCCTGGGGCAGATCGGCGGCGTCGATCTTCGCGGTCGGCCCCACCATGACCCACTGGTAGTCCGGACGCAGGGCCGCCACCTGCCGCAGCAGGTCGAGATCCATCCGCTCGTCGATCACGCCGTAGAAGCCGATGCGCGGGTGCGGCAGCCCGGCTAACGCGGGCGCTGCCGGCGTGCCGTACTCCAGCGCCGTGGCGAAGTGGGCACGCTCCACGCCGCTGGGGAAGCAATAGACATGCGGGTTGCGGTCCTGCCGCGCCGCGTACAGGCTGTGGCCTCCGGTGAACACCAGGTCGGCGCGCTGCATCAGCGCCGCCTCGCGCGCCTTCAGCACCGGCGGCGCGAAGCGGAAGGCGGCCAGTTCGTCCATAGCGTCGAACACCACGACCGCGCCGGGCCGGTCGGCGACCACAGGCTGGGCCATCGGCGTATACAGCCAGAAAACCGGGTTCTGGACCCCCTCCTGGGCGATCCAGGCGTCCACCAGGTGGCCGATGAGTGGGTAAAAGCCGCCCGCCGCATCCGCCTGAGGGATCGAGAAGACCGGCCAGGCCACCGTCACCCCCGCGCCCCGCGACTCGATTTTGAGGTAGGGCGCCGCCGGGTTCTCGT
>JAICKM010000366.1 GCA_025927935.1 Chloroflexia bacterium
ATCGAAGTCCAGATCGATCCCGGTATCGCCTTCCGGGTTCCGGTACTCATCGTTGAACGTCTGGTCCATAGCTTTAAAAGCCTCCTCTATACCCCAGGAGTCCACCGCGCAACTCGCGGCCGTCCCGAGTAATGGTCAGCCCATCTCAGCAGCAAGTTCTATGCCCCGTTAGGCAGCCGGCGCGAGGGGCACTTCTTCCAGCCGCAGGCTGAGCACGCGCGAAGCGGTATCGGCGCCCAGCGACACGCCGTAGATGGCGGCCGCGGCTTCGATGGTCGCCCGATTATGGGTAATCAGGATAAACTGGCTGTTGGCGCTCAGGTCGCGCAGTTCGTTGCGGAAGCGGCCGATATTGGCTTCGTCCAGGGCGGCATCCACTTCGTCCATGATACAGAACGGCGTGGGGCGCACCTTGAGGATGGCGAACAACAGCGCAACGGATGTGAGGGCGCGTTCGCCGCCGGAGAGCGCGCTGAGCGGTTGCTGGCGCTTGCCCGGCGGCTGGGCCAGCACTTCAATGCCGGTGGCGGTCACGTCTTGGGGGTCGGTCAGTTCCAGGCGGGCCGATCCACCGCCGAACAGGCGCGGGAACGTCTCCTGGAAGGCCGCCGCCACCGCCTTGAACGTTTCGGCCAGGCGCTCGCGCATCAGCCGATCGAGTTCGGCAGCCACCTGGCGCAGGCTGTCGGCGGCGGTACGCAGGTCATGCAACTGCGTCGTGAGGAAGCCGTGGCGGGTCTGGGCCGCGGTATACTCGTCGATTGCCAGGGGATTGATCGGCCCCATGCGCCGCAGCTTGCCGCGCAACTGGCCGATGCGCCCTTCCAGGGCCGGGTCAGCGGGCGCGGGGTCGGCCTCTGTGGCGAGGGCATCCCAGCGCCGCGTCCAGGCGATCCAGGGATCGACCTCAGAAAGCTGGGCCTGGAACACCGCCTGAACCATATCCGCCCCGACATCGGCATCACCGGCCACGACCTCGATCAGGGTCTCCGGGGCCGTGGTGAGACCCAGGTCTTCTTCGATGCGCGTGCGTAGTTGCCGCGCCGCGCCCTGCCGGCGTTCGCGTTCGACCAGGGTGTGCCCGTGCGCCGACTCGGCGGCCAGACCCGCGGACTGGGCATCGTGGCTTTCTTGCTCGGCGGCGACCTGACGCTCGCGGGTCGCTGCGAGGGCGGACCGGGCGCTTTCCGTGCGCCCGCGCAACTCGTCTGCGGCGCGCTCCCAGCCCGCCGCCTCGGCACGTGCCTGCTCCAGCCCCTCGGCGGCCTGGGCCAGTTCGCGGGCCAGGGTCTCCAGGCGGCCCGCACGGGCGCGTTGCTGGTCGGCCAGGCGGCCCTGTTGGGCGCGGGCGGCGTTCAAGGCGGCACGGCGGTGGCGTGCCCCTTCCTCGGCAACGGCAAGCTGGGTGCGTAAGGCGGTCAGTTCCTCGCGGGCGACCACTTCCGACTGCCGGGCGTGCTGCGCGGCGGCCTGTAGCTCGGCGATCTGCGCGGCCAGCGGGCCGGACTCCTGCTCCATGCGCGCCAGTTCGGCGGTAAACCCTTCCAGGCGGGTACTGTAATCCCGCAGCGCAGTTTCGGCCTGGGCGACCAGACCCAGGCGCCAGGTCTGCTCCTGGCCGGTCTGCGCGAGGCGTTGCGCCAGTTGCCCTGCGGCGCCGCGCCGTTCGCCGGCCAGCCGCCGGGCAGCGGCCAGCGTCTCACCCGCTTGCTGGCGGCCCGCTTCCGCTCGCGCCAGGGTATCTGCGGCCTGCTGGACGGCGGCCACGCGCCCGGCCTGGGCGGTCTGCGCCTGCTCCAGGGCCAGGGCCAGGTCGCGGCGTTCGCGCTCGCGGGCCAGCATGCCGTGTTCGCGCGCCGCGGACCCGCCGGTGACGGCCCCGCCGGAGCGCACGATCTCGCCGCCCACGGTGACGATGCTCCACCCGCCCGGCAAGCGGGCCAGCGCGCGCCGCGCCACCGGCAGATCCTCGACGACGAGCGTGCGGCCCAGCAACTGATCAATCACCACCTGGTACTGCGGGGCCGTGGCGACCAGGCGGCTCGCCAACCCGTGGACGCCCTGGCGGTTATCGAGGAAGCGCAGGGGATCGCCCGCCCCGTCGCCACCCCGCAGGCTGTCGAGCGGTAAGAACGTGGCGCGCCCCGCCTTCGCGTGTTGCAGGAAAGCAATGGCCGCTTCCGCGTCCGGCCAGCGTTCGACGACCACGTCGTTGATGCGCCCGCCCAGCGCCACCTCGATGGCCGTCTCAAATTCGCGCGGCACCTCCAGCAGGCTCGCCACTACGCCGACGATACCGGCTAATTGAGCGCCCGGCCCGGCGTCCTTGCGGCCCCCACCCTGGGCGCCACGCGCCGCGCCCAGCACTACGCGCACGGCGTGGGGCAGCCCGGCGCCGCCTTCGCTGAGGTTGCGGGCGAGTTCGAGCCGGGTACGCAGGTTATCGAGTTCGGCGGCCCCGGCCCGGCGATCCTTGTCCGCGGCATCGCGGGTGTGCTGCGCGGCGGCCACGGCTCGCTCGGCGGCGGCCAGCGCCTCCTGGGCAGCGATCTGCGCAGCTTCGGCCTCGGCGGTGGCGGCGCGCGCCTGGTCGAGTTCGGCCTGCTCCGTCTCCTGGCGGGCGATCAGGCGCCGAGCGGCCTCTTGCTGCTCAGCAAGCTGGCGCTCCAGTTCGCGCCGGTGGTCCTCGCTGCTGGCGAGGCGTTGCTTGAGTCCGGCGGCGTGGGCCGAAGCTTCGGCGGCCCGTTCCTGGGCGGCGGTGAGCGCGCGGTCCGTGGTGCGGCGGGTTTCGGCGGCCCGCCCCAGCGCGGTTTCGGCGGCGGTAACGCGGGTGCGCAGCGCCTGCTCATCGCCCTCCGCGTCCTGCTGAGTAGCCTGGATCTCCGAGACCTGGGCGGTGGCCTGGGCCAGGGCGTCGCGCCCGGCCTCGTGCTCCAGCAACGTCTGCTGCTGCTGCTGCTCCAGGGCCGCCAGGCGCTCGGCGTGAACCGCCGCGGCCCGGCCGGCCTGCTCCTGGCTGTGCAGCAGGCCGGCCTGTTCGCCGGTCAGGCGGTCGAGTTCGGCCCGTGCCGTGGCGGCTTCACGGCGCACGTCCTGGAGGCGGCGATCCGCGGTTCCGGCCCGTTCGCGAGCGGCGGCCAGCGCGACGGCGGCAGCCTGCTCCTGTGCCTCGGCCACGGCCAGCGCGGCTCGCTCGGCCTGCCACTGGCGGCCATACCAGGTGTCGAGCAGATCGTGTAGCTCCCCGGCCACGCTGTTGTACTCCTGGGCGTGGCGGGCCTGGCGCTCCAGGCTCTTCAACTGCGGCTCCAACTCGGCCACCAGGTCGCTCACGCGCACCATGTTCTCCTCGGTGCGCGCCAGGCGCTTCAGGGCATCGTCGCGTTGGGCGTAGAACGGACGGATGCCCGCTGCTTCCTCGAACAGGACACGCCGGTCCTCCGGGCGCAGGCTCAGCAGTTCGTCGGCCAGCCCCTGGCCCACCACGCTGAACGAGTGGCCCACCGGCGCCAGCAACTCCTGAATATCGCGCAGGCGCACCCGGCTGCGGTTGATGAAATATTCGTTTTCCCCCGAGCGAAAGGCGCGGCGCGTGATGCTGACCTCATCGTAGTCAATCGCCAGGCTGCGGTCGGCGTTGTCGAGCGTGAGCGTGACTTCGGCCATGCCCTGCTGCCCGCGCCCGATGGACCCGGAGAAAATCAGGTCCTCGCTGCGCCGGGCGCGCAACTGCGAGTAGGATTGTTCGCCGAGCACCCAGCGCAGGGCGTCGGCCACGTTCGATTTGCCGCTGCCGTTGGGGCCGATAATGGCGGTGATATCGCCGTCGAAAGAGAACTCGGTCTTGGTGGCAAAGGTCTTGAAGCCTTGCAGCACGAGGTGTTTTAGGCGCATATATTCCCATCCAGGCGGCTAGTCGCCGGTCGTCACAAGGCGACGATTTTCCCCAGTATACCACAACTACCGGGATATGTATAGTCAAAAACATATCATAACCGGTAGCCGGTACACCCATAAAGAGAAGGTCCGAACGCTTGTTCTTATTATACCGAGGATCGGTGGCAATAACAATGGGGATGCCGCGGTCTGCGGCATCCCCATTATTCAAGCTAATATATTATCCGGCGCCCCGCCGATCAGGAGTCGTGGGCGGCCAGACTCGCTTCGATCGCGTCCAGTAGCAGGAGGAGAGTCGGGGTCAGATCGCCGTTCGAGCCCGCCGCGGCGAGCGCGGCCAGGTACGCGGGGCGGTTATCGCCGTCGAGAGCGGCCAGGGGGAACCCGGCACGCAGGAGCACCAGGTTCATCAGCAGGCGGGCGACCCGCCCGTTGCCGTTGTGGAAGGGATGAATCGTCAGCAGTCGGGTATGGGCGTAGGCGGCGCGCAAAATGGGACTTGGCTCATACTCCGGCGACTCCGGCTTGAGGGCCAGCCAGCGGCCAAAGTCGCCCATCTCCGGCACCACCTCGACACCCGGCGGCGCGGGATACGACAGCTTAGTCATGTCGTCAATGCGGTAACTGCCGGGTTCATGACTCGGCGGTGCCAGATCGCGCATGACCACCGCGTGCAGAATACGGACCAAGCGCTCGGTCAACGGCATCTCGGCGCTCGCCAGCGTCTCGATGTACGTCAGCCCAAGCTGAAGGTTGATGACTTCCTGCACACTGGCGGGTTGGGCACCGTTCGGCTGCACGCCGTCCAGAACCGCCTCTACCTCCGTGCAGCTCAGGGGATTCCCTTGCAGATGGGCGCTGTGATAGATGAATGCACGGCGCTGCTTCTCGGCGATTCCGGTCGTCGCTTCGCCGCCGAGTACGCAGGCGGCAGTAAGCCGGGCAACGGCGGCTTCGGCGGCGGCAATTCGCGGGCACAGTTCCGCGCGGGCGTGGAACCCGCCGATGTGCAGCGTGCCGATTGCTTGCTCCGGCATGGCATCCTCGCCTGCAGGCGGTGGCGCGAGATCGTCCGGCACGACAGGCGCCGGGGCGGTATACGCACTATGCGACGCATACCCGCCGTCGCCGGCAAGCCGGTTCACTCGAATGGGTGATCGAAACATGGCATGACTCAATCTATAACCGTTCACGATATCCCCTGGCCTGGCGCGTAACCGATCCAACAAAGCGGGCGGGATAGCGCACGGAAACGTGCTCTACGTTCAGTTGGCGAAAGCATAGCCTTAATTGTAGCCGGGGCGGACGACCAGGGGGTGAATGCGCCGCGCCGATATGTCTACAGGACATACAGGAGTAACCGGGCCGTATGCCTGGATAGCCCGCGGCGGTTGCGGGTAATGCTTACAGGCCGGTAAGGTTTGGCTGCCGGGCACACTAATGCCCCGCCACAGCCGGCGGCGGGCTGGTTTGAAACCGGGCCCTACAGGCGGCGCCCTGGGCAACAAAAACCAGGCCCGATCCTTGCGGATCGGGCCTGGCCTACCGGCGCGGTTAGGCGCCGTTACTCTTCGGGGGTCAGCATGGAGGCCACACCGGGCACACCCTGCAAACCGGGCACCGGGCGCGGCTGCTGCGGCTGGGCCGGCTGGGCCGCCCGCGGGGGCGGACCGAACATGCGCGGTTCCGGCCGCGGGATGCCCTCGAACAGTGCCTCGAATTCCTCGCCCTCCAGGGTCTCACGATCAATCAGCAGTTCGCTGATTTCGATGAGCTTGTCCTTGTAGGTCGTCAGGATGCTGCGGGCCTGCTCGTAGGCTTCGTCCACCAGGGCACGCACTTCCTTGTCGATCTCATACGCGATCTCGTCGGAGTAGTTGCGCTGTTCGCTGATCTCGCGGCCCAGGAAGACCAGTTCTTCCTTGCGGCCGAAAGCCAGCGGCCCCAGTTTCTTGCTCATACCATACTGCGTGATCATGCGGCGGGCCATATCGGTGATCCGCTCGATGTCGTTCGACGGGCCGGTGGTGATCTCGTTGAAGATCAGCTCCTCGGCACAGTGGCCGCCGAGCGCGAAGGCCATGTTATCCTTGAACTGGCTCTTCGTCCACATGTAGCGATCTTCGCCGGGCAGGATACGAGTGTAGCCACCCATCATGCCACGGGCGATGATGCTGATCTTGTGGACCGGGTCCACGTTCGGCAGCATGCGCGCCACGATAGCGTGCCCCACCTCGTGATAGGCGGTGATGCCCTTCTCGCGATCGGTGATGATCCGGCTCTTGCGCTCCGGACCGGCGATAACGCGGTCAATCGCCTCTTCCAACTCGTTCATGCCGATGGTCTTGCGGTTGCGGCGGGCGGCCAGGATCGCGGCCTCGTTCACCAGGTTCTCCAGGTCGGCGCCGGAGAAGCCAGGAGTCTGCTTGGCGAGCGTCTCCAGGGAAACGCCCTTCTCCAGGGGTTTGCCCCGGCTGTGCACTTGCAGAATGGCGACGCGCCCTTTGATGTCAGGCCGGTCCAGGACTACCTGGCGGTCGAAGCGGCCGGGGCGCAACAGCGCCGGGTCCAGCACGTCGGGCCGGTTGGTGGCGGCCACCACGATGATGTTGGTCTGGCTGTCGAAGCCGTCCATCTCGACCAGGATCTGGTTCAGCGTCTGCTCGCGCTCGTCGTGCGACCCACCCAGCCCGGCGCCGCGCTGGCGCCCGACCGCGTCGATCTCGTCCACGAAGACGATGCAGGGGGCGTTGCGCTTGGCCTGATCGAACAGGTCACGCACGCGGCTGGCGCCGACGCCGACGAACATCTCGACAAACTCCGAGCCGCTGATGGAGAAGAACGGCACTCCGGCCTCCCCGGCCACGGCGCGGGCCAGCAGCGTCTTACCGGTACCCGGAGGCCCGACCAGCAACACACCACGCGGGATACGCGCCCCGAGCGCGGCGAACTTGTCCGGGTATTTGAGGAACTCCACCACTTCGGCGAGTTCTTGCTTCGCTTCCTCCACGCCGGCCACGTCGCTAAAGGTGATGGTCGGCTTATTGCCCATGAACAAGCGCGCCCGGCTCTTCCCGAACGACAGGGCCTGGTTATTGGTGCCCTGGGCCTGGC
>JAICKM010000595.1 GCA_025927935.1 Chloroflexia bacterium
CAACCCGCGCGCCGATGTCTACCTGGGCAACTATTTCGGCGTCGAGCGCGCCGGCGACGTGCGCTTCCGCTGGGCGCAGCCGGTATCCCGGCTCCAGGCGCCGCTGGTGGGCAGCTACAACGGCCGTGTGCGTGTGCGCCTCAACGGCGATAACTTCGGCGGCCCGCCCCGCGAAGCCACCATCCGCGTCGGCGCCACCATCACCCAGACCTTCGCCCTGCAACCGGGCTGGCACGACTACGAGCTGGCCTTCAGCCGCGCCGACCTCTGGCCCGGCGATCTCCAGATCTGGTTGTTCGAGAGCGAGTTGCAGATCCCCAAGGAGCAGCGCGACCCGGCGGATACCCGCCGCCTCGGCGTGCCGGTGCAGACCATCACCGTGGAGCGCGCCGACCGGCTGGTGCTGCCACCTCTGGGCATGCTCACCGGGACCATGCTGGCCGCCGCGCTGCTCTACGCCCTGGCCGTCTGGTTCGCCACGCCCGGCCGGACGGCCGCCGGGGTCACAGCCTTGCTGCTCCTGGGCTGGGTGGGGGCGCTGCTGGCGGGCCGCCTGCCCGCGATCTTCGCCGCGCCGGGCGTGCTCGGGTCGCTGGCCCTGGCCGCGGGCCTGGCGGTGCTGCTGCGCCCGGTGCTGGGCCGGCTGTTCCGCCGCAGCGGCATCGCCGTGCGCCCGGTCGAGTGGCAGGTGCTGGCCGGGCTATTTGTGCTCGGCTTCGTCTTCAAGGCCGGCGGCCTGCTCGACCCGATGTTCACCACGCTCGACCACTACGCGCGCCTGCACCGGCTGATGGAGATGGGCGACGACCCGGTCTATTTTCTCGCCAACTTCCTGAACAGCGACAAGGGCCAGACCTATGCCGGGCAACTGGGCCTCACCGCCGTCATCCCCTACTCGCCCCTGTTCTACATCGCCTTCGACCCGCTCAACTGGCTGGTACCCGACCCCAACGCCCGCCTGCAAGCGATCAACCTGGTGTGCAGCGCCCTGGAAGCGAGCAACGTCTTTTTCCTGTTCTACACGCTCAAACGGGCCTGGGGCGACGGTCTGGCCGGGCTGTGGGCCGGGGCGCTGTTTGTCGCCTTCCCGCTCAGCAACCTGCTGTTCTCGGACGGCGGCTACCCCGGCATCTTCGCCAACTGGCTGCTGGTGCTGACCATCGCCGCCCTGGTCTGGGGCTATGCCCGGATGGGGCGACCCCAGGTGCTGATCCCCTTCGCCATCCTGCTCGGCCTGGCCCTGCTCGCGCACACGGCCAACGCTATCCTGCTGGCGCCCACGCTAGTGCTGTTCACGCTGGCTGTGGCCCGCTGGGATCGGGCGAGGCTGCGCCCCGTCGTCCTCTGGGCCGGGGGCGGGCTGGCCCTGGCCTTCCTGACCTTCTACCAGTTCAGCGCCGGCCACGTCTTCACCGACGTGCTGCCGCAGATCGTGGATAAGCTGCGCAAGAGCGGCGGCGTCGGCAAAGGCGCCGACCACCTGGGCGCCCCGCTGCTGAGCGGATTCGGGCCGCAGATCGAGGCCCATTTCCGCACCTGGCCCGTGCTGCTGGCGGTGCCCGCCTTCTGGCGCGCGGCAGACCCGGCATCTGCGTCCACGCACAAACGGGACCCGGCGGATCGTGGCCTGGCGCTCTGGCTCGGCGCATCGGCGGTCACATTCGGCCTGTTCAGTGTGCTCGACTTGTGGATCAACCTGCTGCAAAAGCACATGATCTACTTCATGCCCGCCCTGGCGCTGCTGAGCGGCTGGAGCCTCGCCGTGCTCTGGCGCCGGGGCGGCGCGGCGCGTTGGCTCTGCCTGGCCCTCTGGGCGCTGCTGCTGGCGGCCAGCTGGGGAGGCTGGGCTAACCGGGTGGTAAACTACGTCCTGCCGCCCGGCTCCGGATAAGCGAAATCTTAGGCATGATGCACAAAACGGCTGTTGCAAGTTTGTTATCGCGGCCCTCTCGCATTACGACAGAATATGTTATGCTGACATCATCGATTTTCCACCCCATTTAGGAGGCATTAATGACCACCGAACAGACGACCCGCAAGCCCCTGTATGCGAACGGCGAACAATCCCCCGCCATCATCCAGGAAACTCTCCTCCGCGCCGAAGAAGAAGGCGTGCGTTTTGTGAACCTCCAGTTCACCGACCTGATGGGCATCGTCAAGAGCGTGACCATCCCGATCCATCAGCTCGAAGACTCGGCCACCAATGGCAAATGGTTCGACGGCTCCTCGATTGAGGGCTTCGCGCGCATCGCCGAGTCCGATATGTTCCTCATTCCCGACCTGCGTACCTTCGCCGTGCTGCCCTGGGAGCGCGACGGCATCGGCAGCCCGAGCAACAACGGCAAGCTCAACGGCCACGGTCCCGCCCACGGCACGACCACGGCGCGCATCATCTGCTGGATCTACACGCCCAACGGCGAACTCTTCCCCGGCGACCCGCGCCTGGTACTGGCCCGCGCCATGGACTACGCGGCCAACCTGGGCTATCGCTACCAGACCGGCCCGGAACTGGAGTTCTATCTCTTCAAGCCGGAGAACGGCCGCATCACCACCATCACCCATGACATGGGCGGCTACTTCGACCTGACCGGCGACGAGGGCAACCTGGTGCGCAAGGATATGGTCAACGCGCTCGAAGCCATGGGCATCAAGGTCGAGACTTCACACCACGAGGTCGGCCCCGGCCAGCACGAGATCGACTTCGAGTACGACACGGCCTTGACCACGGCGGACAGCGCCGTGACCTTCAAGTACACGCTGAAGGCCGTCGCCGATCAGCATGGCCTGTATGCCACCTTCATGCCCAAGCCGGTCTTCGGCATCGCCGGCAGCGGCATGCACACTCACCAGTCGCTCGCCGGCATGGACGACGGCAAGAACCTCTTCGGCAGCAGCGATGACGCCTACAACCTGACGCCGCTCGCCAAGCAGTTCATCGCCGGGCAATTGCGCCACGCCCGCGCCATGACCGCGATCCTGAACCCGCTGGTGAACTCGTACAAGCGCCTGGTGCCCGGCTACGAAGCGCCGGTCTACATGGGCTGGGCCCGCCAGAACCGCTCGGCCCTGATCCGCGTGCCGCGCATCAACCCGACCAAGCCACAAGCCGCCCGCGTCGAACTGCGCAGCCCCGACCCGACCTGCAACCCCTACTTGGCCTTCGCCGTCATGCTGCGCGCGGGCCTGGAAGGCATCGAGCAGGGCCTGAACGCGCCGGAGCCGGTGGACGAGAACCTGTACCACTTCGACGAGCACGAGCGCCAGCGCCGCAATATTGGCGTGCTGCCCGGCAGCCTGGACGAGGCCCTCAACGAGATGGAGAAGGACGACCTGATCCGTGAGACGCTAGGCGACCATGTGTTCGAGCGCTACCTGGAAGCCAAGCGCCAGGAATGGGACGAGTTCCGCACCCGCGTCACCCCCTGGGAGATCGAGCGCTACCTCGAAACCTACTAACCCCGCCCCGGCGGCACATAACCTGCGCCACGACCCGCATCGCCCTCACCCGGTGGTGCGGGTTCTTTGTGCGTAGTCGCTAGCCGTCAGGCATCGGGTAGGTAGTACACGGCGTGGATGTGGTTGAGTTGACAAGGTAGGTGAGATATGACATGCTGATCAGGGCTGGCGATATTGTGATCTGCTAGCCGGACTCCGGCGATAATATGTCCGTTGCGACTAATCAGCCACAGTAATTTCGCGCTGTAGGGGCCGGTTTGAAACCGGCCGGCCGCCATCAAAATCACATGGTGGCTAGCCTTGCTAAGAGGATGCATGTCAGAAATCGACAACTATAAGCACGAGTGCATTGGCATAGTCCATTGCCCCACGCCATACGCCACAATCTACGGGAATCGGCCGCAAGACTACATCCCACTCTACCGCTTGGATGAAAATGCCCTGGATGCCGGATCGTGGCAAGCGAAACGCGGGGATCTTCTGCTGGGTGGCGGCTCCGGAGAGGCGCCTGCGTTGCGTATCTCGATCCCAGAGGCTTTATACTTCTTCACAACCGAGCAGTGGGATGCTTACGACTCTTTTCATGAAGTCTATCAGGCATACTGGCCGATGACCGCAGCCTATGTCTTTTGCATAGGCTATGCGAAACTTGGCTGGACGCCGCAAGATCCTATTGAGACCTGGCTCACGGAACATGTCTTGGCTTTTATCCTCCAGGCATATCCCGACAAATGGCGTTCTTATTGTGGTCCAATGCGGCCGGCTAAAGACGGCACAATTTGCCGGCTGCCGACATTGGAAGAAAAGCTCATTGGTGGCAGCAGAAGATAAGATCGGAGACGCAACCATGGCCGATGATCTAGGACCCATCCTGCCCATGCCCGGCGAGGAGAACACACAGACCGAGGAGAGCACCATCGAGGACGCTACATCGAGCGAGGTGGCCGCGACCACGGAGACTTCCGACGATACCGGCGAGACGGCGAGCACCGCCGCCGAAGGCGCGGACCCGGAGAGCGACGCGGTCGCCGACCCGCTGCGCGGGCAAGGCACTATCCGCGAGATGCCGGAGGGCG
>JAICKM010000379.1 GCA_025927935.1 Chloroflexia bacterium
GCCGCCGGGGTGAACATGGTTTTTGCCTCGGCCAACGAGACCTACTGGAGCGTGCGCCTGGAATCGTCGTCGGTCGGGCCTAACCGGATTATCACCTGCTACAAAGACCCCGCGCTCGATCCGACGCACACCGCGCCGTATACCACCGTGGAGTTCGACGGCCCGATCCTGCAACGGCCCGACAACATCCTGGTCGGCGTCGGCTACCAATCCTACTATGACGATGCGCGTTACAACTATCCCTGGGTGATCAGCGCCCCGGCCACCCGCTGGTATTTCGATTGCACCAATCTCCAGCCCGGCGATCAGGTGAACAACATCGTCGGCGAGGAGTGGGCCGCGATCCATAACAACGGGCACACCCCGGCGGGCATCGACGTGATCTCCAGCGGCACGGTGATCAACGCGCACGGGGTGGCCCTGGCCCAGAACTCGGCTATCTATACGGCGCCCAGCGGCGCCAAGGTCTTCGCCGCGGGCAGCATCCACTTTGCCTGGGGCCTCATCGACCACTCTTACGCCAACCAGACGTTCCAGTCCTTCGCGCTCTCCAACGACGCGGACCACCGTGTGGAACAGTTCATGGCGAATATCTTCGACAACTTCGCGGGCTACTGGGACGGCGCGCCGCGCACCTGCGGCGGGCAGGGCTACTATGATGTGGGCACACGGGCCACGCGCACGCCGATGCCCCAGGTGCCCACGGCCACCGGCACCCCGCCCGCCGCGACCCGCACGCCCACCCGCACGCCGACCGCCGTGAGCGGCACGGCGACCAACACGCCCATCGGTACGGCGACCAATACGCCGACGGCCACGCCGACCACCCCGCCGGTGCAGGGCGCGATCACGACCGGCGATCCTACCCAGGCAGGGCGCTTTGTGCGCGACTGGTCGGTCGCCAGTTGCGGCACTACCAAGACCATGCCCGGCAACGGCGATATGCTCGCTCATCACTACGACGCCTATAACTACATCAACAATACGGGCAGTTCGCAGTGTATTACCGTGCGGCTGACGACGGCTTGCACCGCCAATAACGATATTTTCAGCGCGGCCTATCTGGGCAGCTTCACGCCCGCCAATATCGTTACCAACTACCGATCCGATATCGGCGCGAGTCCCGGGCAACTCGGCGGCAGCAGCACCTACGGCTTTGATGTGCCCGCGGGCCAGAACTTTGTCGTGACCGTGTACGAGGTCACGGCGAACGCCGGCTGTGGGAACTATACACTGACCGTGACAGGCGGCAGTCCGGTGGGCGGCGCGACCAGCACCCCCACCTCGACGGTAGCCGCGACCAACACTCCCACGGCGACTGCGACGCGCACGGCGACCGCTACATCGACGGGTACCGCCACCGGCACGGCGACCCGTACCACGACGGCCACGAATACGCCGGTGCCGCCGACCTATACGGCCACCGCGATCCCTTCCGCTACGTCCACGGCGCCCCCGATCGGAACCGCGACCGAGACGCCGCTACCGCTGCCGACCGATACGGCCACGCCCACGCCCAGCCGCACGGCTACACCGCCGTACACGGCCACTGCGACGGATACGCCGGCGGCTCCGGCAAGCAGCACCAGCACGGCGACCGCTACCGTTAGCCCGACCAGCACGGCCACCGCCGTGCCGCCCACGCGCACCGCGACGGCTACCGTGACAGCCACGGCTCCGCCGAACAGCACGGCGACGCGCACGGCGACGCGGACGCGCACGCCGACGCGCACGCCAACGAGTACGCGGACAAGCACGCCCACGCGCACGGCGACGCGCACGCCGGTCAGCACGGCGACGCGCACGCCGACCGGCATCCCGACGAACACCCCGACCGGCATCCCGACGGGCACGGCGACCAACACCCCGATCAGCACCGGCACGCCCACCGCCACTGCCACGCCGGGCGGCGCGCCGCAGCCGATCCAGGGTGCTATCACAAGCAGCGACCCCACGCAAGCCGGGCGTATCGTGCGCGACTGGGTGCCGAGCACGTGCAGCACCGTCAAGACCGTGCCCGGCAACGGCGATATGCTGGCCCATCACTACGACGCCTACACCTTCGCCAACAATACCGCCGCCACCCAGTGTGTCACCGTGCAGCTAACATCGCCCTGTACCGGCACGAACGACATCTTCAGCATGGCCTACCTGAACAGCTTCAACCCGGCCAGTATTACCACGAACTATCGCGGCGACATCGGGTGGAGTCCCGGTCAGGACACGGGCAGCAACAGCTACTCCTTTACCGTGGCGGCGGGGCAGCACTTTGTCGTGACCGTGTATGAGGTCACGGCGAACGCCGGCTGCGGCAGCTATACGCTGAACGTTACCGGCGCCGGCCCCGCCGCGCCCACCAAGTAACGCCGCGCGGGGGCAGGTCATTTCCGGCCTGCCCCCATGCGCCGCCCGCCCATGCGCGTGGGCCGGCGGCTATTTCCGCGTCTCCCCGCCTTGTTCCCACCTCCCAGGCCGTGCTACAATACAGGCGCTGATTGCCCAGCGACTCATCATCTGCGATAACAGCACGGCGTGTAACCCGGCGCCGGGGAGGACTCTGTTTTGCCGCCATCCTTCGACTTCCAACGCTTTCTGAATATCCGAGGCGCCTACGGCCCCACGTTCCTGCCCGCCGGCCCCATGGCCTTTATCACCAACATCACCGGCCTGCCCCAGGTCTGGACGGTGGCCGCGCCGGGCGCGTGGCCTGTGCAGGTGACATTCGGCGCCGAGCGCATCCTATATGCCCGCGCCGCGCATGCCGATGGCCGCATGATCCTGGGCAGCGACAGCGGCGGGAACGAGCATGTGCAACTGGCCTTGCTCAGCGCGGACGGCGCCACGCAGATGCCTCTCGACCCGAACCCGGCGGTGATCCACACCTTCGGCGGCTGGGCGCCCGACGACCGCGCTATCGCCTATGCCGCCAACACCCGCCACCCGGCCTTTTTCGACATCTACACTCTGGCGCTCGATGGGCCGGATGCGACTCCGCACTTGGTCTACCAGCAAGACGGCTCAAACGGCGTCGCCGCCTGGGCGCCGGATGGGCAGGCGCTGATCGTGGCGCATATGGAGAAGCCGTCGAACCATGATCTCTACCTGGTGCCGCTCGACGGCAGCCCACCCAGGCACCTGACCCCGCACACCGGCGACGCCGTCTATCACCACGTGGAGTGGGCGCCGGACGGTCGCACCCTCTACCTGATCACCGACGAGGGGCGCGAGTTCGAGGCGCTGGTGCGCTTCGACCTGGAGACGGGCGCCCGCGAACCGCTGGTTGCGCCCGACTGGGATATCGACTTCTGCTTTCTGTCGCCCGACGGCGCGCGCCTGGCCTACAGCCTGAACGTGGACGGCTATTCGGAACTCCATGTGCGCGACCTGGGCAGCGGGGCCGATCGCCAACCGACCGGGCTGCCGCGCGGCAACGTGGGCTACACCGGCAGCAGCGCCTCGGCCTACGCGCCCGAACTGGCCTGGGCGCCCGACAGCCGCCACCTGGCCTTCAACGTTACCGCCCCGACGCGCAATCTCGAAATCTGGCAGTGGGACCTGGCCGGCGACACCGTCGAACAGGTGACGCGCAACGGCATGGCGGGCATCCCCGCGGATACGTTCGTCGATCCCGAACTGGTGCGCTACGCCAGCTTCGATGGGCGCGAGGTGCCGGCTTTCTTCTACCGGCCGCCCAAGGCCGCGGATGGGCCGGTGCCCTGCGTCGTCCAGGTCCACGGCGGCCCGGAAGGCCAGGCGCGCGTCGCCTTCGACCCGGTGATCCAGTACTTCGTCCATCGCGGCTACGCCGTGCTGGCGCCCAACGTGCGCGGCAGCATGGGCTATGGCCGCGAGTACACGCACCTTGATGATGTCCGCAAGCGCATGGACTCGGTGCATGATCTGGCCGCCGCCGTGGAGTGGCTGCGCGGGTCCGGGCAGGTGGCGCCCGACCGCATCGCCGTCATGGGCGGCAGCTATGGCGGCTTCATGACCCTGGCCGCCGTGACCACCTATCCCGACCTCTGGGCGGCGGGCGTCGATATTGTCGGCATCGCCAACTTTGTGACCTTCCTGGAGAACACCGGCCCCTGGCGGCGCAAGCTGCGCGAGGCCGAGTATGGCAGCCTGGAGGCCGACGCCGACTTCCTGCGCGCGATCAGCCCGATCCACCACGTCGAGAAGATCACCGCGCCGCTCATGGTGATTCATGGAGCCAACGACCCGCGCGTGCCTGTCGGCGAAGCGGAGCAGATCGTGGAGATTTTGCGCGCCCGGCAGCACCCGGTCGAGTACCTGCGTTTCCCCGACGAGGGCCACGGCGTGGTCCGCCTGCACAACCGCCTGGTGGCCTACCCGGCCATCGCCGATTTCCTGGACCGATACCTGGGCAGCTAGAGGAACGGCATGGGCACCTGGATAACCTATCGAGGCATCGCCGCGCCCATCTCGGACTTACTGCGGACCCTGCCGCCCTATCTGTCACTTCTCAGCTATAGGGCAAGAAGCTAATGGCGACGATCCGCACCTTGCCGCCACCCGTGGGCGACAGGTATAATCGGCCTATGCCTGCGCGCTCGCTGCGGGCCGTCCTGTTGGCGGCCTTGCTCCTGTTGCCGGCGGTCCTGGTGTTGGGCCGGCTGGCGCTTTTCGCTACCCACAGCGCGGACATGATCGCCTTTCCCTGGCAGATCGACTTTGACGAGGGCATCATCCTGCACTCGTCGTGGCTGCTGGCTCAGGGCCGCAATCCCTATCCGCCACTGGGACCCGACCACTTTATCTCGTCCCTCTATCCGCCGCTGTTCTACATACTCAACGCGGTGGCCCTCAAGCTGTGGGGGCTGAACCTGTGGAGCGGGCGGTTGCTTAGCCTGCTGGGCACCCTGCTGGCGGCAG
This sequence comes from Chloroflexia bacterium, assembly GCA_025927935.1. The sequence goes on from JAICKM010000379.1 coordinate 4,897, forward strand.
GCGCAGTGGTGGGTTGGGTGTGGGCGGAGACGCGCTCGCGGCTGGCCGGGATCACAGCGGCGGCGCTCTGGCTGGCCCTCGGCCCGGTGATCGTCTGGGCGACTTTTTACAAGCAAGACATTCTCGCCCTGGGCCTGGGCGTGCTCGGCGGCGCCATGCTGGCGGCGGCGTGCCCGCCGGATCGGGCGAAGTCCGCCGGCGCGGTGCGCTGGGGCGGCCTGCCCCGCCTGGCCTGGTGGGCCATCCTGCCGCTGGTGCTGGCCTGCTGGACCAAGCAATCGACACTGGCTCCGCTGGCGGCGGCGGGCCTCTTTCTGCTGGCCCGCGACTGGCGTAGCGGGCTGCGCTGGAACGTCATCGCAGCGGCTACTCTGTTAGTACCCTTCCTGATCGCCAACGTCGCCTCGCACGGCGGTCTCTACACGCATCTGTTCCTGCCCAGCGCGGAGGCCCTGTCCGGCGAGCGGCTGGAGAAGAACCTGGGCGCGCTGTGGGCCGAGCATTGGCCGCTGGTCATCGTGGCGGCGCTGGTCGCACTGGGCCTGCTGCTCGCGGCGGCGCGCGAGCGGCGGGTGCCCGCGCTCTCGGTCTGCTTCGCGGTCATCTCCGTGCCGGGCGTGGCGTTGACGAACCTGTCGCCCCACGCTAACTACAACCACCTGCTGCCGCTGCTGCTGCCGCTCTGCTTGCTGGTCGGGGTAGGTCTGGGCCACGCGGCGGCGCGGGCGCGGGGCGGCCTGACCCCGGCCTGGGGCGCGCTGATCGGGGCCGTGGCGCTGCTGGGCGTACTGCCGTTCCTGTTCGCGCCGATCAACACCTGGTATACGCCGCTGGGCCAGCCGCTGGCCGAGAAAGCCGACCGCATGGCCCGCCTGGAAGCCGAGATCGCCGCCGCGCCGGGCCAGACAGTGCTGACTGAAGACGCCTGGCTGGCGTTGCGCGCCGGGAAAAGCCTGCCCTACGACGACCCGGCCCAGATGGCGACCCAGGCCACCAGTGGGCGCTGGGATGAAAGCCAACTGCTGGCCGATATCGCCCGACGCAAGTTCGGCGTGGTGGTGCTGGAGCACGACATCACCGGCGAGACGTACACGCCGCGCTGGTCTCCCGCGACCCTGGCCGCGTTGCAGGCCAACTATCTGCTGCGCTACCGGGACGTGCGCTTCCTGGAGGCGCCGCAACCCGCGCCGGAGCGTCCGGCGCAGACTCGCGATTGCACGCTGGCGGGCGGGCCGCGGCTGGTGGGCATCTTTCTGCCGGGTGGCGGCACGCACCTCGACGTGGGCGACAGCCAGCAGATCAGCCTCTACTGGGCCGCCGGCCCCGCGGGCAGCCCGCCACAGCCCGCCCTGAAGTTTAGCCTGCGGCTGGCCGATGCGGGCGGCGGGGCCGCGTGGCAGGCCGATCTGCCGCCGGGCGCGGCGGCAGGGCACCCCTGGCCGGACTGGCCCGCTGGCCTGGCGCCCCGCGACGACTTGAACGTGCAGGTGCCGGCGAACGCACCTCCCGGCGCCTATCGCTTGATTTTGAGCGCCTATGTCCCTCAGGGCGCGCAGTTCGCGCCCGTGCCGTTCGTGTGCGCGGACGGCAGTGGAGGACCGGGTTTAGTGCTGGCCGCGCCCACCGTGGCGCGGCCCTGGGGGGAGTGAGCAAGACGATGGCGGCTCATATATACCTATCTCCGCACCTGGACGATATCCCCTTGTCGTGCGGCGGCCTGGCCGCGCTCACCAGTGCGGCAGGGGAGTATGGTTTGAGTATTACCCTATTCGCCGGGCCGCCGCCCGCGGACACGCCGCTGACGCCCTACGCGGCGCAACTCCACGCCCGCTGGGGCGATCCCGACCCCGCGGGCGGCAATGCCCTGCGCCGGGCCGAGGAACGCGCCGCGCTGACCTTGCTGGGGCTGGATCTCGCCCTGCTGGACTAC
>JAICKM010000466.1 GCA_025927935.1 Chloroflexia bacterium
ACGCAAAGAGGGCGAGCACCGCCCCCGCCCACCACAGCATGTGTACCAGGCGTAAGGCGCGCCCCCGCAGGGGTGCCCGAATGACCATCGGATGCTCTGGTGGTGTTACCGATAAAGCCGGTGGGTTCATACGTACCTGCGCTGCTTGCTGGGCCGGGTTCCACGATTCTGATTTCACAATTCCCATTCTGATCGCGTTGGATCGCGCGGGCCGGCTTCGGCGAGCGGCGCCGCGTGGCCCAGGCTGCCCTTCGCATCATTGTACACCCAAACCACCACGGTCGTGATGGCTGCGGTGTCACAGGTGTTGTCACGTTTCGGATATGACAGCCGTCATGATGCATGTCAGGCCGGCCGGAGAAGGTGGTTATTCCTGTAAGCCCGCCTGCTTACGGTTCCGTTTGTTCTTGACTGCGTACCAGGAATAAGCTACAATGAGCGTGCCTAGAGCCAGGGGTTGGCCTCTGAGGGGCGCTGCGTACCTAACTCCATCCCGCTTTGCGATCCGACACTACACTGCTCGACTGCCAAAGGAGCCTAGCTTGTGATAAAGCGCCTCGTCTTCTCCCTCGTGCTCCTCTTCGCTACCGCGAGTGCCTTCGGGTACGGCGCGGGGATGGCCGCTGCGCCCCAGGTGTCCAACACCCTGGTCATCAACGAGGTCTATGCGCCATCCAGTGCCACCCCTGGGACCCAGTTCTTCGAACTGTACAATCTCAGCAACACGCCCATCGACCTGTCCAGCTATGTTATCTACAACAGCAACGGCACGGACCCGCTGAACGGGGTGCCGATCACGACGGTTGCGGCGCACGGCACGCTGACCATCTCGGCCAGTAATTTGGGCGGCACCATCGGCAGCGGCCTGAACCCCGCCGGCGACTTCCTGGCCCTGGTCCAGCGCGGCGCGCAAGATACGGTGATCGATGTCGTCAACTGGGGAGTACTAAACCCGAATTGGACCTATTTCACAAATTTCCAGCAATACTTCTGGCCTACTGCCCCCACAATGCCGACAGATATTGGTCGCAGCCTGCAACGCTATCCGACCGGCTACGATACTGACCAACCCAGTGACTGGGTCAGCCTTCCCATCAGTCCGAGCAATCCGCCGCCGACCTACACGCCGACCAACACCCCCCTGCCCTCCAGCGGCACGCCCACGCCGACGGCCACCGGCCAGCCGTTCTGCCGAGACGCCTATGAGCCGGACGGCATCCCAGCACAAGCGAAGGTGCTCGTGCTCGGCACAGAGCAGACTCATGTAATCTGCAACGATGCTAGTGCCAATTACAGTGGCGACGACGACTTCATGGCGATCAACGTGACCACCAACAAGGTCTACACGCTCTATACCAAGGACCTGGGACCTGGCCTCGATACCATCCTAGCGGTCTATAACTCCGATGGCGTCAAGATCGGCGAGAACGATGATGCGCCCGGTTCCGACGACTTGCACTCGCAACTGGACATCAGTTTCACCACCGCGGGCACCTATTTTGTGCGCGTGCGCGATAATCGCCGCCTCGGCGGCCTCGGCTGGGTGTACACGGTCGGGTTCACCTCCGCCGGCACCACGCCGCCCACGGCCACGCTGTCCCCCACGCCCACCCAGAATCCGCTGGCGCCGACCGCCACCCCGATCAGCGGGCCGTGCCTCGACGCCTACGAGCCGGATGGCGTGCCGGCCACGGCCCATCTCTTGCTCATTGGTGAAGTGCAGCCGGGGCATACTTTCTGCCCTGGCGGGGATGCCGATTGGTACAAGTTCTTCGCCGGGCGCGGCAAAGCGTACACGATCTCGACGTATAACCTGGGCATTGGCGTGGACACCTATCTCTATCTGTTCGATAGCGATGGGACGACCGTCCTGGCCCAGAATGACGACGCGACCGGGGTACCGCCCAGCGGCAGTCCGAACGATGTGGTGGCCTCGTCGATTGACTTCTTCCCGGTCCGCGACGATTTCTACTACATCATGGTGAAGAACAAGGGCGACCTGGGATCATCAACCATGACCTATAACGTCAGCCAGAAGGTGCGGGCGAACGTGCCGCCGCCCGCCGGCACGCCTGGCCCGGTGATCGCCCCGGTGGTGACCGTCACGTCGGCGCCCCCGGCCGTGGTGCCGCCGACAGCCACGCGCGCCGCCGCGCCTCCGGTAGTGACTGATACGCCGGAGCCGACCGGCACGCCGGAACCGACGGCCACTGAGGTGCCCCCCGGCCAGGGGCCGGGCGCGGGCGGCGGGGACGAGACACCGACGCCGGTGATCGAAGTGCCGGGGCCAGGGGAGTTGCCCACCGAGATACCGATCCCGCTGCCGCAGACCGGGCACGCGCCCGATGTCGCTATGGTCGCCATGCCGCTACAGGTCTATGTCGATGCCAACGGCAACAGCCGCTTCGATAAGGGCGAAGGAGTACACGGCTTGCAGGTCAGTTTCCGCGCCCCGAACGGGAGCCAGTTGAACAGCGCCACGACTGGGACGCAAGGGGCGGGGAGCGCACTGCTGCCGCGGAATAACCGTGTCACGGTGTCTATCCCCTACCTGCGTTGGAGTGGCACCGTGACGGCGACCGCCAATGGCCTGCTGGTACGGCTGCCGCGCGTCGCCTTGCCGGCGCGCATCCCCTGAGCCGGGACCGGCATCGACAACACACGAGGAATAAGAGGTTCATGAGCAGCAATCACGAAGTTCACGATACACCCGCTGCCGGGGGCCACGACGCTTCCGGCGCCGATGCCCACGATCACGGCGTGGAGACCGATACCTACGTCACCGGCGCTTCGGAGCCGCAAACACCGCTGAGCGCCTTTATCTGGCCTCTGCTGATCGCCCTGATCACGCTGGCGCTGGTGTGGGGACCCGTGACTGGCGCATTCGCCTCCCGCCGCACCGCAGTGCCCGCGGGGGAGGGTCCCAGCACCGGCGCACCAACCGAGGGCGCGACCCCGGCGCAGAGTCCGGTTGAGGCGACTCTCGCCGCCACCACCCCGCTGACGGGCAACAGCGCCACCGTGATCCCGCAGCCCACCAACGTTCTCACCGCCCTGCCGACGAACGTGCAGGCCGGGGGCACCGCGACCCTGGCGCCCGCCGCTACGGATACCGCCGCCCCGGCTGCCACCGATACGGCCGCTCCCGCCGCCACCGATACCACTGCCCCCGCCGCGACGACCGCGCCGGCCCTCACTGCGACCCTGCCGCCCGCGGCCACCGCGACGACCGGCGCCGCGCTGCCGCCGAATTATGGCGATGTGGCAGGCGGGGCGCCACGCACCGTCGCCTTCGGCGGCAAGACCTTCCGCGTGCAGATCTCCAATACGACCCTGCCCGACTGGGTCTTCAGCAAAGACCCCGGCGTAGCGAACTGGGTCAGCGGCACCGTAGTCAACTATGTCCTGGGCCTGTCGTATAGCGACGCCAGCGCGGCGCTGTTTGCCGCCGCCCATCCCGCCGACACCATCCGCCTGGTACGCGCCGACGGCGGGGTCTACAACTTCGTCGTGGACAAGGTGCAGCGGGTGGCACGCACCGATACCCGCCTGCTGGCCCAGGACCACCCGGCCATCACCCTGCTGCTGCTGGGCGACCCGGCCAACGACCGCGCGGTCGTGCAGGGCCATTTCAGCGACGTAGCCGCTCGCTAGTACCCGGCTCCGATTATGGGCGCTGGAGGGGCCGGTTTCCGATCGGCCCGGTCGATCTTCAAGCCGCGCTTTAGCCGGATCAGAAAACAAGGCGTCCCACCTACAATGATGGGGCGCCCTGCTTTGTAGGCCAATCGCCGCAGCCTATTTCGGCGGCAGCCCCCGGCTCACCAGCCAGCGGCTGTACCAGGCTTTGCGCTCGTCGTCGGGGCCGTAGGTGAAGTGCCGGCACACGTCCACCACGTCCACGGTATCGCGGTCGCCCACGTCCTGCCCGGCTTTGTTCACCAGGCAGTACCCGGTGACGCCGCCCGTCATCTGGCGGGTCATCTGCGAGAAGTGCATGTAGCGGCAGTTGCCGCAGGCGCCGATCCGCCAGCCCAACTGCTCGCCCATCTGCCCTTGCAGCGACCGGAAGGCATCGTAGTAATCGCCGCCGGGCGCGGCCCGCCAGACATACCCTGCCACGCGCAGGTAAAGGCCATCAGCCTCCTCGGTCAGCTTGCCCGCCAGCAGCCCTTCCTCGTCCCCGTCAATCGTCAGGCCGCGCTCACGACGGGGCCGCGGCGCGTTGAAGCCCGGCCTCATGCGACGGGCGCGTCCGCCGCCTTGGTCTCGGCGGCGCCCGCGGCCACCGGTGCGGGCCGGGCCGTATGCCCGTTGTGGCGGTCGCCGGGCACACCGGCCGGTTCAGCGGTCGGAACCACGCCGGACGGGTGCGTCTGGTGCCGGTGCATGGCCGCGGCGATGAACTCGCGGAACAGCGGGTGCGGGTTGGTCGGGCGCGACTTGAGTTCCGGATGGAACTGGCTGGCGACGAACCAGGGATGATCGCGTAGCTCGATCACTTCCACCAGCCGCCCATCGGGCGAGACCCCGCTGATGAGCAGACCCGCCTGCTCCAGCCGCTCGCGGTAGGCGTTGTTGAACTCGAAGCGATGGCGGTGGCGCTCGTTGACCTGGTCGCTGCCGTAGGCGGCGGCGGCTTTGGTGCCGGGCACCAGCTTGCAGGCGTAAATGCCCAGGCGCATCGTGCCGCCGATATCGGCGATGTCGCGCTGGTCGGCCATGATGTCGATCACCGGGTGCGGCGTGCGCGGGTCGATCTCGGTGCTGTTGGCGTTGGACAGTCCGGCCACATGCCGGGCCAGTTCGATCACCGCCATTTGCATGCCGTAGCACAGCCCCAGGTAGGGGATCTCCCGCTCGCGCGCATATTCCGCGGCCATGATTTTGCCCTGCACGCCCCGGTCGCCAAACCCGCCGGGAACGACGATCCCATCCACATCATGCAGGAAGTGTTCGCTGCCTTGCTGCTCCAGCACTTCGGTGTTCACCCAGCGGATGTCCACGTCCACGCTGTGGTGCAGCCCGGCGTGCTTCAGCGCCTCGGCCACGCTCAGATAGGCGTCGTGTAACTCGGTGTACTTGCCGCAGATGGCGATGGTCAGCGTTTCCTTCGGCGCGCGAATCCGCTCGACCAACTGGCGCCATTCCGCCAGATCGGGTGCGTGGCAGTCCAGTTCCAACCGCTTCACGATGTAGTTGCCCAGGCCCGCGTCCTCCAGGATCAGCGGCACCATGTAGATGCTGCTCACGGTCGGCATCTCGATCACGGCGTCCTGGTCCACGTCGCAGAACATGGCGATCTTCGCCAGGGTGTCCGGCTCCACCGGGTAGTCGGCGCGGCAGAGGATGACGTTGGGGTTGATGCCGATGGACCGCAGTTCCTTGACGCTGTGCTGGGTGGGCTTGGTTTTCAGTTCGTGCGTGGCGCCGATATAGGGCAGATAGGTCAGGTGGATATACATCACGTTTTCGCGGCCCGCATCCCGGCGCATCTGCCGGATCGCCTCGAAGAACGGCAGACCCTCGATGTCGCCCACCGTGCCGCCCACCTCCACGAGCACCACATCGGCCCCCGACTGGCGGGCAACCGCGGCGATGCGCGACTTGATCTCGTTGGTGATGTGCGGCACCACCTGGATCGTGCCGCCGAGGAAGTCGCCCCGGCGCTCGCGCCCGATCACGTTCGAGTAGATGTGACCCGGAGTGATGTTGGCCGCGCGAGTCATGTTCTCGTCGATGAAGCGCTCATAGTGGCCCACGTCCAGGTCGGTCTCCGCGCCGTCGTCGGTGACGAACACCTC